>JAGPES010000019.1 GCA_018057015.1 Pseudomonadales bacterium
CCGAGGCTTCCGAGCTGGCGACGGTGGCGTTGATCCGCGCGCGCAGCCCCGCGAGCAGGTCGATGAAGCGGTCCGCCGTCGATCCCGTGCCGATGCCGATCACGGTGCGCTCCTCGAGGCGCTCGCGCACGTAGGCGAACGCGGCCCCGGCCGCCGCCTGTTTCAGTTCGTCCTGGCTCTTCATCGCTGCCGCAACCAAAGCTTGCCGTGGGGCGGCAAGCTTAAGTGATCGCGCGCGCAGAGGTACAGCGCGAGCCGTCATAGTGGCGGGGCTTTGGCTGGCGCGGCGCCGGCGCGCTCATTACCATGGGTTCCCGCCAATCTTCCGGGACGCCGTCCGCGCCATGCCGAAGTCCTACATCAAGCGCATCCTCGAGGCGCGCGTCTACGACGTCGCCATCGAAAGCCCCGTCGACGAGGCCCCGCAGCTGTCGGCGCGCTTCGGCAACCGCATCCTGCTCAAGCGCGAAGACCTGCAGTCGGTGTTCTCGTTCAAGCTGCGCGGGGCCTACAACAAGATCGCCGGCCTCAGCGCGGCCGAGCGCGAGCGCGGCGTGATCACCGCCTCGGCGGGCAACCACGCCCAGGGTGTCGCGCTCTCGGCGCAGCGACTGCACATCAAGGCGCTGATCGTGATGCCGCGCACCACGCCCGAGATCAAGATCATGGCGGTGCGTCGGCGCGGCGCGCGCGTGGTGCTGCACGGCGACACCTTCGACGAGGCCTCGAGGCACGCCTGCGAGCTCGCCGAGCAGAAAGGCATGACCTTCGTGCATCCCTACGACGACCCCGAGGTGATCGCGGGCCAGGGCACCATCGGCATGGAGATCCTGCGCCAGCTCTCCGGCCCCATCGACGCGGTGTTCGTGCCGGTCGGTGGCGGCGGGCTGCTCGCCGGCGTGGCGGCCTACATCAAGTACGTGCGCCCCTCGGTGCGCGTGATCGGCGTCGAGCCCGAGGACGCGGCCTGCCTCGACGCGGCGCTGAAGGCGAAGCGGCGCGTGGTGCTGTCGCAGGTGGGCATCTTCGCCGATGGCGTCGCCGTGGCGCAGATCGGCAAGGAAACCTTCCGCGTCATCCGCCAGACCGTCGACGAGGTGATCACCGCGGACACCGACGAGATCTGCGCCGCGATCAAGGACATCTTCGACGACACGCGCTCGATCGCCGAGCCGGCCGGCGCGCTCGCGCTCGCGGGCCTGAAGAAGTACGTGCAGCGCACCGGCGTGCAGGGCCAGACGCTGGTTGCGATCGATAGCGGCGCGAACACCAACTTCGACCGCCTGCGCCACATTTCCGAGCGCACCGAGATCGGCGAGAAGCGCGAGGCGGTGCTCAACGTCACGATCCCGGAAAGGCCCGGCAGCTTCCGCGCGTTCTGCAACGCCATCGGGCGCGGCCGTTCGATCACCGAGTTCAACTACCGCTATTCCGATGCCGGCGCGGCGCAGATCTTCGTCGGCGTGCAGGTATCCCCGGAGCGCAACGACCGCGAGTCGCTGCTCGCCGAGCTGCGCGGCAAGGGCTACGAGGTGATGGACCTCACCGACAACGAGATGGCGAAGCTGCACGTGCGCTACATGGTCGGCGGGCGCGCGCCCTCGATCGGTGATGCCGAGATCGTCTACCGCTTCGAGTTCCCGGAGCGTCCCGGCGCGCTGCTGAACTTCCTGAACCGCATGGAGCACGACTGGAACATCTCGCTGTTCCATTACCGCAACCACGGCGCCGCCTACGCGCGCGTGCTGGTGGGCTTCCAGGTGCCGCAGGGCGATCGCGGCGCGCTGGCGGAATTCTTCGCCGAGATGACGCGCCGGCACCGCGTCTACAGCTACTGGGACGAGACCGACAACCCCGTCTACCGTTCGTTCCTGCGCTGAATCCGGCGCTCGCGGCAGTCGATCGGGCCGTCCTCGGTCACGACGGCCGCGAGCGGTACGTCCCACGCCTCGCGCGCGAGCGCCGGCAGTTCCTGGCACGCGAAGCCGATGCCCACCAGCAGCGGTCGCGCCGCCATGCCCTGGAGCAGGAAACCGAAACTGCGGTCGTAGAAGCCGCCGCCCTGCCCGAGGCGGTTTCCGGCGCGGTCGAAGCCCAGCAGCGGCACGCACACCAGGTCGATGTCGGCGGCAGCGATTTCCTGCGCCGCTTCGTGCACGGGTTCCGGGATGCCGTACCAGTTCGCGTGCAGCGCCTCGCCGGCGCGGTAGCGCGCGAAGCGCAGCCGCTTGTCGGGTTGCATCACCGGCAGGCAGAGCTGCTTGTGCACGCAGCGCTCGTGCGCGAGCAGCGGGCGCAGGTCGGCCTCCTCGCCCACCGGCCAGTACAGCGCGATGCGCTGCGCGTCGTGGAATGCCGCGGATTCCCGCAGGTGGCGGCAGATCGCCCGCGAGGCCTGCTCGCGCCGGGCCGCTCCGAGCGCGGCGCGCGCATCGCGGCACTGGCGCCGCAGCGTGCTGCGTGCGGACATGCGTGGCCTCCGGCAGGTGCGAGGGCGATGGACGTGAAGAAGAGGGATTCCCCGGCGCTACCGCTGCCCATGTCGCCCTTGAACCCAGCGGTTCAAGGCGGTGGCCTCAGTGACGCATCAGGCTTTCCGGCAGGCGGACATGCACACAGCGTCGGCGGAGAGACCCCCAGGCAAGTGCTTATCGGCTCGAGGACTAACGGGCTGGCGAATAGTCCAGGGAATCGGCGCGCAGTATACCAGCGCGCGCCGGCACCCGGACGCGCAAAATCTACATTTCGATCTGGCGGTAGTTGCCGAGGGTGTCGTCGATGCGCGTCGCCAGGCGACGCAGCCGGTCCTGGACGTCCTGGCTGCCCTTCTCGGACTGTTCACCGCGCTGGATCAGCTCGTGCGTGATGTTGAGCGCGGCCATCACGGCGATGCGCTCCAGGCCGATCACCTTGCCGCTCTGGCGGATCGCGCGCATCTGCTGGTCGAGATAGCGCGCGGACTCGACCAGCGCGTCGCGCTGCTCCGCGGGGCAGGCGACCTGGTAGTCCTTGTCGAGAATGTGCACGCGCACCGTTTGCAGCTCTGCGCTCATGATTCCTGCTCCAGCGAGCGCAGCCGCACGATCATCGCCTCGACCTTGGAGCGCGCGTCCTCGTTCTTGCGCAGCAGTTGCGCGCGTTCGTCGCGCAGCATGCGCTCGGCGGCTTTCAGTGTCCTGATCTCCTGGTCCATCCTCGCGCAGAGGCGGATGAGGTCGTCGACGCGTTGTTCGAGGGCTTTCAATTGCTGGCCTTCCATTGGATGCCTTCATCGCATCGCGAGGTTCCGGTACTATAGTGAGGCCTTCGACGACGGTCAATTCGAGCCGCCGCGCCACGGCCCAGATCATCGTTTCGCCCCCGGAAAGCGTGTATGGATTTCGATTCTGAGAGCATCGCCTCGCTCGCGGCCGACATCGGCGACGGCATTTCGGGCGCGCGCCTGCACGGCGCAATGGTCGGCGGATTGTGTGGCGGTGGCGCCGACGAGGGAGTCTGGGAGCCCGTGCTCGAGGCCGCGCTCGGCGATGCGCCGATCGGCGCCCTGGAGGCCGAGCTGCGGCAGATGCTGTCGCTCACGCAAGCCGCGCTGGCCGATCCCGAATACGCCTTCGAGCCGATGCTGCCCGACGAGGGCGAGCCGCTTGCCTTTCGCGTGCAGGCGCTGGCCGACTGGTGCGACGCCTTCGTGCTCGCCTACGCGGCGGCCGCGCGCGATGCGCAGCGCGAACAGATGTCCGACGAGGCCGGCGAGCTGCTCGAGGACCTCACCGCGATTGCCGGCGGGCTCGATCCCTCCACGACCGGCGAGGACGACGAAGACGAGGAAGACTACACGCAGATACTCGAATTCGTGCGGATCGCAGCACTCAACCTGTATGCGGAGCGGCGCCCCGGCGCCGACGCGGTGCTGCACTGAAGCGCGCGCGCATGGCAACGACGCCGGTACTGCCGCATCCGCGCATCGGGCCGCGCGACTACGCGCGCCGGCGCCGCGAGCTGATGGCGCTGATGGGCGAGGGCAGCATCGCGATCGTGCCCTCGGCGCGACAGCTCATCCGCAACCGCGACTCGAGCTTCCCGTTCCGCCAGGACAGCGACTTCCACTACCTCTGCGGTTTCGACGAACCGGAGTCGGTGCTCGTGCTCGCGCCCGGGCGTCGTCACGGCGAGTTCCTGCTGTTCTGCCGCGAGCGTGACCGCGAGCGCGAGAACTGGGACGGCCTGCGCGCCGGCCCCGAGGGGGCCTGCGAGCTCTACGGCGCCGACGATGCCTTCCCGATCGGCGACCTCGACGACATCCTGCCCGGGCTGATCGAGGGCCGCGAGCGGCTCTACTACGCGATGGGCAAGCAGCCGGAGTTCGACCACCAGCTGATGAGCTGGATCAACAAGATCCGCGCCAAGGCGCGCACCGGTGCGCATCCGCCCGGCGAGTTCCTCGACCTCGACCACATCCTGCACGAGCTGCGCCTGTACAAGAGCGCCGAGGAACTGCGCGTGATGCAGCGCGCCGGCGCCATCTCGGCGGCGGCGCACGTGCGCGCGATGCGTGCCTGCAAGCCCGGCATGTTCGAGTACCAGCTCGAGGCCGAGCTGCTGCACGAGTTCCTGTACCACGGCGCGCGCGCGCCGGCTTACAGCAGCATCGTCGGCGGCGGCGCCAACGGCTGCATCATGCATTACGTCGAGAACAGCGCGCCGCTGCGCGCCGGCGACCTGGTGCTGATCGACGCCGGCTGCGAATACGAGCACTACGCCGCAGACGTCACCCGCACCTTCCCCGTGAAGGGGCGTTTCAGCGCGCCGCAGCAGGCGCTGTACGAGGTGGTGCTCGAGGCGCAGCTCGCCGCGATCCGCGAAGTGAAGCCGGGCCAGCACTGGAACCAGCCGCACGACGTGACGGTGCGCGTGATCACCGAGGGCCTGCGCGACCTGGGGCTGCTGGACGGCGAGCCCAGCGAGCTGATCGAGCTCGCCGCCTACCGCACCTTCTACATGCACCGTGCCGGGCACTGGCTGGGGCTCGACGTGCACGATGTCGGCGACTACAAGATCGGGGGCGAGTGGCGCGTGCTGGAGCCCGGCATGGTGCTGACCGTGGAGCCGGGGATCTACATCGCGCCCGACAACCGCGCGGTGGCGAAGAAGTGGCGCGGCATCGGCATCCGCATCGAGGACGACGTGGTCGTCACGAAGACCGCGTGCAAGGTGCTGACCGCGCACGCGCCCAAGTCCGTGCAGGACATCGAGCACCTGATGGCGGGCCGGGCGTGAGCGCGTACAGTTACGACATCGTGATCGTCGGCGGCGGCATGGTCGGCGCCAGCCTGGCCTGCGCGCTGGCCGCGGGGGGACGCTTCGGGCGCGTGGCGCTCGTCGAGGGATTCCCGCTGCTTGAGCGCACCGGCCCCGCGTTGTACCAGCCGAGCTTCGACGCGCGCTCGACCGCGCTGTCGCTCAGCAGCGAGCGCTTCCTGGCCCGGCTCGGATTGTGGGACGAGGTGCGTCGCCACGCCCAGCCGATACGCCAGATCCACGTTTCCGACCGCGGGCGCTTCGGCTCGACGGTGATGGATGCGGCGCAGGAACGGCTCGGGGCGCTCGGCTACGTGGTCGAGAACCAGTGGCTGGGCAACGTGCTGCACGACGGGCTGCGCGCCTGCGCCAACCTGACGCTGCTGGCGCCGGCGCGCGTGGACGCGCTGCGCCGCCGCGCCGGGCGCGTGCTGGTGAGCGTGAAGCTGGCGCACGGCGAGGAGGAGCGCGAGCTCGATGCCGGCCTCGCGGTGATCGCCGACGGCGCGCGCTCCGGCCTGGCCGCGGCGCTGGGCATCGTGGCGCAGCAGCAGGACTACGGCCAGCAGGCACTGATCGCCAACATCGCGCACCGCCAGCCGCACGAGGGGCGCGCCTTCGAGCGCTTCACCGACGCCGGCCCGATGGCGATGCTGCCGCTGGTCGATGCGCCCGATGGCGGCGCGCGCAGCGCGCTGGTGTGGGTTCAGGGGCCGGATCTTGCCGGGGAGGCGCACGCGCTGCCCGCGGCGGAGTTCCTGCGCCGCCTGCAGCAGCGCTTCGGTTACCGGCTCGGGCGCCTGCTGCGCGTGGGCGAGCGCCACCTCTATCCGCTGTCGCTCACGCGCGCCACGGAACAGGCGCGCGCCGGCATCGTGCTGCTCGGCAACGCCGCGCACGCGCTGCACCCCGTGGCGGGGCAGGGTTTCAATCTCTCGCTGCGCGACGTGGCCGCGCTCGCCGAAACGCTCGGGCAAGCCTGCGCGCGTGGCGAGGCGCCGGGCGCTCTCGCGGTGCTGGAGCGTTTCGTGGCGCGCCAGCGTGCCGACCAGGAGCGCACCATCGGTTTCAGCGACGCGTTGCCGCGTATCTTCGGCAGCGGCCTGCTGCCGCTGGCGGCTGCGCGCGACCTCGGCCTGATCGGGCTGGACCTGCTGCCGGCGGCGCGCAGCCTGCTGGTGCGCCACGCCACCGGGCTCGCGGGCGAATGAATACGGCAGGCATTGCGGAGCGCGGCATGGGCGGTCGTTACGACGTGGTGATCGTGGGCGCGGGCATCGCGGGCTCGGCGCTTGCCGCGGCGCTGGCGCCCGCGGGACTCGAGATCCTGCTGCTGGAGGCCGGAGCGCTGCCCGCGGCGCTGCCGCCGCTCGCCCGCACCATAGAGGCGGTGGACCCGCGCGTGAGCGCGCTCGGCACCGCGGCGGTGCGCTTGCTGCAGGACGTCGGCGCCTGGCAACGGTTGCCGCAGGGCGTGGCCAGCCCCTATGAATGCATGCGCGTGTGGGAGCAGGACGGTTCGGGGCGCATCGGCTTCGATGCCGCCGAGATCGCCCAGCCCGTGCTCGGGCACATCGTCGAGAACCGCTGGGTCGTGGCCACCCTGCTTGCCACGCTGGCCACGGCGCCGAACGTGACGTCGCGCGGCGGCGAGCGGCTGCTTGCGCTGGAACGTGTCGGGGGCGCGACGCCGCGCCAGCGGCTCGGTCTCGAATCCGGCGCCGTCGTCGAGGCCGCGCTGGTGGTTGGCGCCGACGGCGCGCGCTCCGCGGTGCGCGCGCTGTGCGCGATCGAGGCGCGGCACCGGGACAGCGGGCAGCAGGCGATCGTCGCCACCATCGAGACGACGGGCGCGCACCGGCGCACCGCGTGGCAGCGTTTCCTGCAGAGCGGGCCGCTGGCGCTGCTGCCGCTCGCGACACTCGCGCACGAGCGCGCCTGCTCGATCGTGTGGAGCGCCGACGAGGCGGTCGCGCAATCCCTGATGCAGCTCGACGACGCCGCGTTCGCCGCGCGCCTGACGCACGCCAGCGAGTCCTGTCTCGGCGAGGTGCGCGCGGTGTCCAGGCGCTTCGCCTTCCCGCTGCGCCCGCTGCACGCGGCCGCCTACGTCGCGCCGGGCGTGGCGCTGGTCGGCGACGCGGCGCACGTGATCCATCCGCTCGCGGGCCAGGGTATCAACCTCGGGTTGTCCGACGTGCGCGTGCTGGCCGCGGAGATCGGCCGCGCGCTGGCGCGCGGGCGCGACATCGGCGATGCCGAGGTGCTGGCGCGCTACCAGCGCCGGCGCCGCGGCGAGAACGCGCTGATGCTGCGTGCGATGGAAGGCTTTCGCATCCTCTACGGCCACGACAGCCCCGGCGTGCGGCTGGCGCGCAATATCGGCATGAGCGCGGTGCACGCGCTGGGGCCGCTGAAGCGCGAGTTCATGCGCCGCGCCATGGGCATCGACTGAGGGCGCGCCCGGACGGTAGAATCGCCGCCGTCCCTGACTCCACCTCTTTCCCGATACTGGGGGAACCGATGAGCAACATCCCGGCCGACCGCAAATACGCCGTGACACACGAATGGGCCAGGGCCGATGCATCCGGCGTGGTCACGGTCGGCATCAGCGACCATGCGCAGCTCGCGCTGGGCGACGTGGTGTTCGTCGAGCTGCCCGAGCCCGGCGCGCACATCGACGCCGGCGACGAGGCCGGCGTGGTCGAGTCGGTGAAGGCCGCCTCCGACATCTACGCACCGGTGTCGGGCGAGATCATCGAGGTCAACGAGGCGCTGCAGGGCTCGCCCGAGCTCGCCAACAGCGATCCTTACGGCGAAGGCTGGTTCTTCCGCATGCGCACCGACGACATCGAGGAGCTCGACGCGCTGCTCGACGCCGAAGGCTACGGCAACAGCCTGGACGAGGAATGAGCCCGGCCCCGCGCGCGGAGCACGCGTGAGCGAACCCGCGGCGTTGCCGCGGCTGCAATTGCGGCGCAACGAGGACCGGCGCATCCGCCAGGGCCACCACTGGGTCTACAGCAACGAGATCGACACCGCCGCCACGCCGCTGAAGCAGTTCACGGCGGGCGATCAGGTGCAGCTGTGCGCGGCCAGCGGCAAGCCGCTCGGTGTGGCCTTCGTCAATCCGCATTCCCTGATCTGCGCGCGCCTGCTCGACCGCCACGCCGGCGCGGCGCTTGGCGCGCAGTTCCTGCGCGAGCGCCTGCGCACCGCGCTCGACCTGCGCGAGCGACTGTTCAGCGAACCCTGCTACCGCCTGGTCTACGGCGACAGCGACGGGCTGTCGGGCCTGATCGTCGACCGCTACGGCGAGGTGCTGGTGGTGCAGGTCGGCACCGCCGGAATGGAACGGCTGGAAGCCGGGCTGATCGGCGCGCTGGTGGATCTGCTCTCTCCCGCGGGCATACTGCTACGCAACGACGCCTCGGTGCGCGAGATGGAGCAGCTCCCGCTGTACACGCGCGTCGCCTGGGGCGAGGTGCCGGAATTTCTCGAGCTCGACGAGAACGGCGCACGTTTTCGCGTCTCCGCCACCGGTGGCCAGAAGACCGGCTGGTTCTACGACCACCGCATGAACCGTCGCCGCGTCGCGCAGCTGGCGCGCGGACAGCGCGTGCTCGACGTGTTCAGCTACGTCGGCGGCTGGGGCGTGCAGGCGGCGCTGGCCGGCGCGCGCGCCGTGACCTGCATCGACAGCTCGCAGCCGGCGCTGGAGCTCGCCGCGGCCAACGCGGCGCTGAACGGGGTCGCCGGGCGCATGGATTTTCGCGCCGGCAACGCCTTCGACGAACTGCACGCGCTGGCGCAGGCCGGCGAGCGCTACGACATCGTGGTGCTGGATCCGCCGGCCTTCATCAAGCGCCGGCGCGACCAGAAGAGCGGCGAGAACGCCTACCACCGCCTGAACCGCGAAGCCATGCAGCTCCTGGCCGACGACGCGATCCTGGTCTCGGCCTCGTGCTCGATGCACCTCGAGGAGGCCGCGTTGATCGACATCGTGCGCATGGCGGCCTTTCACGCCGGGCGCCAGGTGCAGATCCTCGAGATCGCGGGCCAGGGCCCCGACCATCCGATCCATCCCGCGATCCCCGAAACGCGCTACCTGAAGACCGTCATCGCCCGCGTCCATCGCTGATTTGTCCGCGCCTGACCGAATGTGGAAGAATACCTGCGCATCCGGGTGTCTCCGGGTGCGGCAGACGGCGGACCATCCGAAGTGATCGACGAGCAGGGATACCGGCCCAACGTGGGGATCATCCTGGCGAACAGCCGGGGCGATCTGCTGTGGGCACGCCGGCGCGGTCAGAACGCGTGGCAGTTCCCGCAGGGCGGCATCCAGGAGGGCGAAACGCCCGAGCAGGCCATGTACCGCGAGCTCGGCGAGGAAGTGGGGCTCGAGGAGTCCGACGTCGAGATGCTGGCCTGCACCCTGGGCTGGCTCAGGTACCGCCTGCCGCCGCAGTTCATGCGCAACCGCAAGAACCCCAATTTCGTGGGTCAGAAGCAGAAGTGGTTCCTGCTGCGCCTGGTGAGCGAGGACCAGCGCGTGCGGGTGGACGCCCACGCCACGCCCGAATTCGACCAGTGGCGCTGGGTCAGCTACTGGTATCCGCTGGGGCAGATCGTCGCGTTCAAGCGCGAGGTCTACCGCCGCGCACTGTGGGAGCTGGCGCCGCGCCACGCAAGGCTCGTGCGCAATGGCGCCTGAGCCCGGCGCCCCGACCTCGATGCTGAAAGCCCTGCGCCGCATCGTGCAGGAGGTGGTCAGCGCGCCCGACCTGCCCGAGACGCTCGCGATCATCGTGCGTCGCGTGCGCGAGGTGATGCGCACCGAGGTGTGCTCGGTCTACATCCACGACCCCGTGACCGACCGCTACGTGTTCATGGCGACCGAGGGCCTGAACAAGGCGCTCGAGGGGCGCTTCAGCCTCGGGCTCGGCGAGGGCCTGATCGGCTACGTGGCGAAGCGCGAGGAGCCGCTCAACCTCGACAACGCCGAGGCGCACCCGAACTTCAAGTTCATCGAGGGCTCGGGCGAGGAGTTGTTCAAGTCCTTCCTCGGCGTACCGATCATCAACCACCGCCAGGTGCTGGGCGTGCTGGTGGCGCAGCAGCGCGATCGGCGCCGCTTCGACGAGGACGAGGAAGCCTTCCTGGTCACCATGTCGGCGCAGCTGGCCGGCATCATCGCGCACGCCGGCGCCGTCGGCAGCTACCGCGGCAAGCCACGCGATCCGTCCAGGCGCGCCACCGAGTTCGCCGGCGTGCCCGGCTCGCCCGGCATCGCGGTGGGGCGCGTGGTCGTGGTCTCGCCACCCTCGGACCTGAAGGCGGTACCGAACCGGGCCTGCGAGGATCCCGAGGCCGAGGTGCGCCAGTTCCAGGACGCGATCCGGGGCGTGCGCGAAGAGGTGCTGGCGATCCGCGAGGAGCTGAGCAGTCGCGTGCGACCCGAGGAGCTCGCGCTGTTCGATGCCTACGTGATGCTGCTCGACGACCACGCGCTGTCGGGCGAGGTGATCGAGCGCATCCGCGGCGGCGTCTGGGCCCGGGGCGCGCTGAGCCAGGTGGTGCTCCAGCACGTGCGTACCTTCGAGCTGATGGACGACCCCTACCTGCGCGAACGGGCCACGGACCTGCGCGACCTCGGCCGGCGCATCCTGGCGCAGCTGCAGGCCGCCACGCGCGGGCCCGTGGAATACCCCGAGCGCACCGTGCTGGTCGGCGAGGAGATTCCCGCCTCGCTGCTGGCCGCGGTGCCGGAGGCGCGGCTCGCGGGCATCGTGTCGGTCTCGGGCTCGGGCAACTCGCATGCCGCGATCCTGGCGCGCGCGATGGGCGTGCCCACCGTGATGGGGGTGGTGGACCTGCCCTTCGCCGAGATCGACGGCGCCGAGATCGTGGTCGACGGCCACGACGGGCGCGTGCTCGTGGATCCGGTGCCGGAACTGCGCCAGCAGTACGTCGAGGCGATGGAGGCCGAGCGTGCCGATGCGCGGCAGATGGAGAGCTGCATCGACCTGCCCTGCGTGATGACCGACGGCCACGCGGTGAAGCTGCTGGTGAACACGGGGCTGAACTCCGAGTTGATGCGTTCGCTGGGGCGCGGCGCCGAGGGCGTCGGTCTCTACCGTACCGAGATCCCGTTCCTGATGCGCGAGCGCTTCCCCACCGAGGAAGAGCAGCGCCTGATCTACCGCGAGCAGCTCGAGGCCTTCGCGCCGCGCCCGGTCACGATGCGCACGCTCGATGTCGGGGGCGACAAGTCGCTGCCGTATTTCCCGATCACGGAGGAAAATCCCTTCCTCGGCTGGCGCGGCATCCGCGTCACGCTGGACCACCCGGAGATCTTCCTCGCGCAGGTGCGCGCGATGCTGAAGGCGAGCGCGGGGCTGGACAACCTGCGCATCATGCTGCCGATGATCAGCAACACGCTGGAGCTGGACGACGCGCTCACGCTGCTGTCGCGCGCGCGCGCCGAGCTCTGCGAGGAAGGCTGGAATCTTGCGACACCGCAGGTCGGCGTGATGGTCGAGGTGCCCGCGGCCGTGTACCAGGCCGGCGACCTCGCCAGGCGCGTGGACTTCCTCTCGGTGGGCAGCAACGACCTCACGCAATACCTGCTGGCAGTGGACCGCAACAACGCGCGCGTCGCCGCGCTCTACCACGCCTACCACCCCGCGGTGCTGCAGGCGCTGCAGGAAGTGGTGCGCGCCGCGCACGAGATCGGCCGCCCGGTCAGCATCTGCGGCGAACTCGCCGGCGACCCCGGCGCCGCATTGCTCCTGGTGGCCATGGGCTACGACATGCTCTCGATGAGCGCCACCAACCTCGCGCGCGTGAAGGCGACGCTGCGCCGCTTCTCGCGCGCCGACGCCGGGCAACTGCTCTCCGAGGTGATGCGCATGGACAACTCGCGCCGCATCCGCGCGGCGGTCGAGGATTGCCTGCGGCGCGGCGGCATTGCGGTGCGCCCGCGCGGCTGAGCAGTTCTACATCGTGGGTTCGGCTTCAGCCGAACATTCTCCGGCTCAAGCCGGACCCACGTCGAAGCGGTGCTGCACCGTCGCCTGCGCCACGCCGTCGGCGTCGAAGCTGCGCTCGGTGAATTCCACCCGGCCGTCCCGGTGCACGCGCACGCAGGTCGAGGTGCGCGTGCCGTAATCGGGCGAGCAGATGAAGCGCGGCCCGAGCAGGCGTTCCTGTTCCAGTCCCACGCCGGTGTCGGGCAGCGCGGGGTCCGGCGGCACCGTGCGGTCGGCGAGCAGCGCGAAGATCGCCTCCGGCTCGGGGTGAGTGCGCAGCAGCGCCGACAGTTCCTCGCGCGCACCGAGCAGCTTCGGCCACGGGGTGTCGAGCATGTCGTTCGACAGGCCGTACACGCCGGGCCCGAGGCGATCCACGCGCGGGCCGTGGTTGCCCAGGTAGTACAGGTCCCCGTCGATCTCGCCGGCCAGCAGGTTGAACCCGGCGTACTCGGCGCAACGCGCGCGCAGCCGGTTCACGTGTCCGCGCGGCGGCTCGGCTCCGAGCAGGAAGTCCAGCGTCAGCATGCCGCGCGAGCGCGCGGCGGGCGGCGCCGGGTGCCCGCGACGATTGGTGATGACCGCGAAGCGCCCGCTGCTCGTGAAGCCGAGCCAGGTGCCGCCGGCCTCCAGGTCACGCCCGGCGCAGAGCTGCGGGTGATCGGGCCAGAAATCCGCCGCCTGCGCGGGGCGGGCGTGGAATTCGTCGCGGTTGGCCGCGATCAGCAGCGGGAAATCGGGGTGAATTTGCCAGGCGAGGGCGATCAGGCACATGCGGGTGGGCGCTGGAGGGATGGCAGGGCATAATAGCCCGCCGCCACGCCGGCCGCCCGCGCCGCGGCGCCGCGCTGGCGCCGCCCGCGGCAGCGTCGCGGATGCCCCACGGAGCCTGATGATGCTGCACCACCCGAATTTCGATCCCGTCGCCCTCCAGCTGGGCCCGCTGAAGGTGCACTGGTACGGGCTGATGTACCTGCTGGCGTTTGCCGCGGCGTGGTGGCTGGCGCGGCTGCGCGCGCGGCGCCCCGGTGCGCCGCTCACGCCGGACCAGGTCGAGGACCTGATCTTCTGGGGCGCGATCGGCGTGGTCGTCGGCGGGCGACTCGGCTACGTGCTGTTCTACGGTTTCGATCACCTGGTCGCCGATCCGCTGTGGCTGTTGCGGGTCTGGGAAGGCGGCATGGCCTTCCACGGCGGCCTGCTCGGCGTGATCGCGGTGATGTGGTGGTTCGCGCGCCGGCACGGGCAGCACATCGGCGACATCTTCGACTTCGTCGCGCCGATCGTGCCGCTGGGGCTGGGCTTCGGACGCATCGGCAACTTCATCGGCCAGGAGCTGTGGGGGCGCCCGACCGACCTGTCGTGGGGCATGGTGTTCCCGCGCGACCCGCTGGCGCTGACGCGCCATCCCTCGCAGCTCTACCAGGCGGCGCTCGAGGGTCTCGTCCTGTTCCTGGTCCTGTGGTGGTATTCGGCGCGCCCGCGTCCCCGCTTCGCGGTGTCCGCGCTGTTCCTGCTTTTCTACGGACTGTTCCGCTTCGTGGTCGAGTTCGCGCGCGAACCCGACGCGGGCATCGGTTTCGTCGCCTTCGGCTGGATGACCCGCGGGCAGATGCTGTGCCTGCCGATGATCGTCGCCGGCCTGGCGATGTTCGCGTGGGCGCAGCGCCGCGCGGCGCCCGCCAGCGGCGCGCCGGTAGCCTGAGCGGGGGAACACGATGCACCAGTTCCAGCAACTGCTGCGGCACGTCCTGGAGAACGGCCGCGACAAGGGCGATCGCACCGGCACCGGCACGCGCAGCGTGTTCGGCTACCAGATGCGCTTCGACCTCGGCGAGGGTTTCCCGCTGCTCACCACCAAGAAGCTGCACCTGCGCTCGATCATCCACGAGCTGCTGTGGTTCCTGCGCGGGGACACCAACATCCGCTACCTGAAGGAGCACGGCGTCTCGATCTGGGACGAGTGGGCGGACGCCGACGGCGAGCTCGGCCCGGTCTACGGCTACCAGTGGCGCAGCTGGCCGGCGGCCGACGGTCGCCACATCGACCAGATCGCGCGGGTGCTGGAGCAGATCCGCGCCAATCCCGAGTCGCGCCGGCTGATCGTCAGCGCCTGGAACGTGGCCGACGTGGACCGGATGGCGCTCGCACCCTGCCACGCGCTGTTCCAGTTCTACGTCCAGGACGGGCGGCTCTCCTGCCAGCTCTACCAGCGCAGCGCCGACGTTTTCCTCGGCGTGCCGTTCAACATCGCCTCCTACGCCCTGCTGACCCTGATGGTGGCGCAGGTCACGGGGCTCGCGCCCGGTGATTTCGTGCACACCTTCGGCGACGCGCACCTCTACAGCAACCACCTCGAGCAGGCGCGGCAGCAGCTCGCGCGCGAGCCGCTGCCGCTGCCGACGATGCTGCTGAACCCCGGGGTGAAGGACCTGTTCGCGTTCCGCTTCGAGGACTTCGAGCTGCGCGGCTACCAGTCCCATCCCCACATCGCGGCGCCGATCGCGGTATGAAGGTCACGCTGGTGGTGGCCATGGCACGCAACCGCGTCATCGGCCGTGACAACGCCCTGCCCTGGCACCTGCCCGAGGACCTGAAGCACTTCCGCGCGCTCACCATGGGCAAGCCGATCGTGATGGGCCGGCGCACCTTCGCCTCGATCGGCAAGGCGCTGCCAGGGCGCACCAGTATCGTGATCAGCCGCCAGCCGGAGCTTGACCTGCCCGAGGGCGTGCTGCTCGCGGCGGGCGTGCCCGACGCCCTGCGGCTCGCGCACGAAGTTGCCGCGCGCGACGGCGTCGAGGAGTGCATGGTGATCGGCGGCGCCGACGTCTACCGCCAGTGCCTGCCGTTCGCCGATCGCATCCAGCTCACCCTCATCGAGCGCGAGGTCGAGGGCGACACGCTGTTCCCGGAGCTCGCGCACACCGACTGGCGCGAGACCGGGCGGGCGCGGCACGCCAGCGCCACCGATCCCGCGCTGCGCTTCAGCTTTCTCACGCTCGATCGGGTGCATCCATGAAGGGACATGTGGCGAAACGGGCCTTGCCCGGCGCATCGGTGTTGCTGGCCGCGTGGCTTGGCGCGGCGGCCGCGCGCGCGGACCCCCTGGAAGACATCTTGCGCGTGAGCCAGGCCTCCACCGAGGCGGCGCAGGCCTCGCAGGCAAACGTCGAGCGCATCGCCGACGAGACGCGCGACCTGCTGCAGGAATACAGGACCGTGATGAAGCAGGTCGAAGGCCTGGAGGTCTACAACGCGCGGCTCGAGAAGCAGATCGCCGGGCAGGAGGAGCGCGTCGCCGCGACGGGTGCGTCGATCGACGAGGTCACCGTGCTCCAGCGCCAGATGCTGCCGCTGCTGGTGCGCATGATCGACGGGCTGGAGTCCTTCGTGGCGCTCGACAAGCCCTTCCACGTGGAGGAGCGCCGCGAGCGCATCGCCTTCCTGCGCCACAACCTCGATCGCTCCGACATCCCGCTGGCCGAGAAGTACCGCCAGGTGATGGAGGCCTACCGCATCGAGCTCGAGTACGGGCGCAAGATCGACACCTACAAGGACACCATCGCGGTCGGGGGCGAGCCGCGCGAGGTCGACATCCTGCGCGTCGGTCGCATTGCGCTGCTCTACCAGACGCCCGACCAGCGGTCCGCCGGCTTCTGGAACCCGACGCAGGGCGGCTGGGAGCCACTGGAGGGCAACGCGTATCGCGGCGCGATCCGGCAGGGCATGCGCATGGCGAACAAGCAGGCCTCGATCGAGCTGCTGACCTTGCCGGTTGCCGCGCCGGGGGCGACGCGATGAACGCGTTGGCGAAGACCATCGCCGTGCTGCTGGGCGCCGGCGCGATCGCGCTCGGTGCCGTCGCCGACGAGCCCGGGCCGCAGTCGCTGCAGC
Organism: Pseudomonadales bacterium; assembly: GCA_018057015.1. Taxonomy (GTDB): domain Bacteria; phylum Pseudomonadota; class Gammaproteobacteria; order Pseudomonadales; family UBA5518; genus UBA5518. Next base: position 16,227 of record JAGPES010000019.1, read on the forward strand.
AACTGCTCGAGTTCGTGAAGCAGGGCCAGGCCGTGGATGCGCAGGAGGCGCGCGAGCGCGAGGCGCGCTTCCTCGCCGACAAGGCCGGGCAGCAGGCCGAGCTGGAGCGCGCCCGCACGCTGCGCGACGAGCAGCAGCAGCACGCCGCGAAACTGGAAAAGCGCTTCGAGGCCAACGAGCGCGCGCTCGCGCAGAAGCAGGCGCAGCTGCGCGAACGGCTGGGCTCGCTCGGCGACCTGCTGGGCCACGTCACCGCCGCCGCGGGCGAGGCGCGCGCCACCTTCCAGTCCTCGCTGACCGGCGCGGAGCTCGGCAGCGCGCGCGTCGCGAAGGCCGACGAGCTGGTGAAGCTCGCGGGCAGCGGCGTCGACCTGCCGACCATCGAGCACCTCGAGGCCCTGTGGTACGAGCTGCAGCAGGAAATGGTCGCCTCTGGCACCGTCACGGCCTTCACGGCCCCGGTGGTCCTGCCCGACGGCAACCAGGCCGAGTCGCCGGTGGTGCGTGTGGGCGTGTTCAACATTGTCTCGGCGGACGGCCAGTACCTCGACTACCAGGGCGACCACGGGTTGCTCACCGAGCTGCCGCGCCAGCCCGGCGGTGGTTTCGTGGACGCGGCGGCCGGGCTCGCGGCGGCGACCGCGGGAGTGCATCCCTTCGGCATCGATCCCACCGGGCCCGCGGGCGGTTCCTACCTGGCGGCACTGATCGCGGCGCCGTCCCTGGGCGAGCGCATCCGCCAGGGCGGGCTGATCGGCTACCTCACGATGGCGCTGGGCCTGTTCGGCGTGATGCTCGCCGCCTGGCGGCTGGTGGTGCTGGGGCGCATGGATGCGTGCGTCGCCGCGCAGCTCGCCAGCCCGCGCGCCAACCCCGACAACCCGCTGGGGCGCGTGCTCGCGGTGCACGAGAACAACCCGCACATGGATATCGAGACGCTGGAGCTCAAGCTCAGCGAGGCGGTGATCCGCGAACTGCCGCGCATCGAGAGCGGCCTGACGCTGCTGAAGATCATCGCCACGCTGGCGCCGCTGCTCGGGCTGCTCGGCACGGTCACCGGCATGATCGTCACCTTCCAGGCGATCACGATCTTCGGCGCCGGGGACCCCAAGGCCATGGCCAGCGGCATCTCGCAGGCGCTGGTGACCACGGTGCAGGGGCTGTGCGTGGCGATCCCGATCGTGCTCGCGCACACGCTGGTCGGCAACCGCGCGCGCAAGATCACGCAGATCCTCGAGGAGGAGACCACCGGCATCATCGCGGAGCACACCGAGTACGCGCGGGGGAAGGACTGATGTTGCGGTTGCACGAGGCATTGCAGGGTGTCCCCGACTTCATCGCGGCCGGCGGCCCGGTGCTGTACGCGGTGGCCGGGCTGACCTTCGTGATGTGGACGCTGGTGTTCGAGCGCGCGTGGTATTTCCGCTTCGGCCTGCCCGCGGACGTGGGCGCGATGCTCGCGGCGTGGGACGCGCGCCCCGAGCGGCGTTCGTGGCACGCGCACCAGGTGCGACGCGCCATGCTGTCGCGCCTGGGGCTGCGCATCGGCCGCAACCTTGCGCTGATCCGGACCTGCGTCTCGCTGTGCCCGTTGCTCGGGGTGCTGGGCACCGTGACCGGCATGGTGGTGGTGTTCCACGTGCTGGCGGTGGGCGGGGGCGATGTCCGCTCCATGGCCGAGGGCGTCTCGCGCGCGACCATTCCGACCATGGCCGGCATGGTGGCAGCGATCTCCGGCCTCCTCGCCAACATCTACGTCACGCGCGTCGCGCGGCGCGAGCTGCTGCTCGCCGAAGACCGCCTGACCACGGACCACTGAGCTCGCGCCGTGCGCCGCAACCGGGTTTTCAGTCGCGAGGAGCGTTCCGCGCCGGGCGCGATCGATCTCACGCCGATGCTCGACGTGGTGTTCATCATGCTGATCTTCTTCATCGTGACTGCCTCGTTCATCGAGGAGGCCGGCATCGAGGTCGACCGGCCCGGGGCGGTGACCGCGGAGCAGCAGAAGAGCACGCGGATCCTGGTGGCCGTTTCGGCCGGCGACCAGGTCTGGATCGCGGGCCGCCAGGCCGATCGGCGCGCCCTGCGCCGCGAGATCGAGCGCCTGCGCGCGGCGAACCCGCGCAGTGCGCTGGTGGTGCAGGCCGATGCGCACTCCAGCGCGAAGGCCGTGGCGGCGGTGCTGGACGCGGCGCGCGCCGCCGGCATCGATGACGTGTCGCTGTCGACGCGGAGGAACTAGCGTGATGTACCGGCTGCGCCATGTCTTCGCGGCGGCTCTCGGCGGGGCGGTCACGCTCGCCCTGCTCGCGCTGATGCACGTGCTGGTCGCCACCGGCGAGGGCGCGCTCGACGAGAGCACGCCGATCCGGCTCGCGGACATCACGATGCCGGATACCCGCATCGAGTCCGGTTTCGTGGCGCGCATGCCCGAGAAGATCGAGGAGCCCGGGCGGCCGCCGCCCGCCTTCGCGCCGTCCGAACGCCAGGATTTCGCCGCCGCACCCGCGCCGCAGATGCAGACCGGCATTGGGTCCGATGCCACGGCGAGGGACGGCGAGTACCTGCCGATCGTGCAGGTGGCAGCGGTCTACCCGCGCCGGGCGCAGCTGCGCGGCATCACCGGCTACTGCGTGGTCGAATACACCGTCACCACCAGCGGCGCCACGCGCGATCCGGCGCCCGTGGAGTGCTCGCCGCCGGGTGTGTTCGAGGCAAGCGCGGTCAGGGCGGCGCTGAAGTTCAAGTACAAGCCGCGCGTGATCGGCGGCCAGCCGGTGGAAGTCGCCGGCGTGCGCAACCGCTTCGTCTACGAG
>JAGPES010000336.1 GCA_018057015.1 Pseudomonadales bacterium
GGACCCGACGAGGCGTACCGCTTCGCCAGGGGCGAGACGGTCAGCGCGCAGAACGACATGAGCGTGCGGCTGCAGCGTCCGCTGGATTTCCTCGTCGTCGCCGACCACGCCGAGTACCTCGGGCTCACCGTGCGCCTGCTGGCCGCCGATCCCCAACTGCTGGCCAATCCGGTTGCGAAGCGCTGGCACGCGCTGCTGCAGGGCGATACTGCCACGGCGATCCAGAGTGCCGCCGACGCGAGGGGTTACACGAAGGAGATGATGGTCGACTCCTTCCTGCCCCAGCGCGAGGTGCTGCGTGACGAGGCCTTCGCGGCCTCGGTGTGGAAGGAGGTCGCGGCCAACGCCGAGCGCCACAACCAGCCCGGTGTCTTCAGTGCCTTCGCCGGATACGAGTGGTCCTCGATGCCTGAGATCGACAACCTGCATCGCGTGGTGATCTTCAGGGACGGCTTCGACAGGACCTCGCAGGTACGCGCCTTTTCGGCCTTCGACAGCCAGGATCCCGAGGATCTGTGGCGTCACCTCGAGGAGTACGAGCGCAAGACCGGCGGGCAGGCGATCGCGATCCCGCACAACTCCAACGCGAGCAACGGGCGCATGTTCGAGCTGAAGGACATGCAGGGACGGCCGCTGACGCGCGACTACGCCGAGCGGCGTGCTCGCTGGGAACCGCTGCTCGAGGTCACGCAGATCAAGGGCGACAGCGAGGCGCATCCGCTGCTCTCGCCCGACGATGCCTTTGCCGACTACGAGACCTGGGACCGCGGCAACCTGCTGTTCTCCAAGCCGAAGGAAACGTGGATGCTGCAGCACGAGTACGCGCGTGCCGCGCTGAAGCTCGGCCTGCAGCAGTACGCCGCGTTCGGCGTGAACCCCTTCAAGTTCGGCATGATCGGTTCGAGCGACGCGCATACCGGCCTGGCGGCGGTGGAGGAGAACAATTTCTGGGGCAAGGTGATTGCCAGCGAGCCGTCGGCCGGGCGCTGGCGCCAGCCCTTCTTCAAGGGCGAGGCGCTGGAAGTGCGCAACTCCGAGCTCGCCGCCTCGGGCTACGCCGCGGTCTGGGCCACGGAGAACTCGCGCGAGGCGATCTTCGCCGCGATGAAGCGCCGCGAGACTTACGCCACCACGGGGCCGCGCATGACGGTGCGCTTCTTCGGTGGCTGGGATTTCGCGCCGGGCGATGAGCACGCGCCGGATCTCGCGCGCCGCGGCTATGCCGGCGGCGTGCCGATGGGTGGCGATCTGGCGGCGCCGGAGCGCGCGGGCGCGGCACCGAGCTTCCTGGTGGCGGCGCTGAAGGACCCCGAGGGCGCCAACCTCGACCGCGTGCAGATCGTGAAGGGCTGGCACGACGCGGATGGCAAACTGCACGAGACGGTGCACGATGTGGCGCTCGCCGACGGGCGCAGGCCGGGCGCGGACGCGGCCTCGATTGGCAGCAGCGTCGACGTGGCGCGCGCAAGCTATGCCAACAGTATCGGCGATGCGGAACTGGCGGCAGTGTGGCAGGACCCGGGCTTCGACGCTGCACAGCCGGCGTTCTACTATGTGCGCGTGATCGAGATCCCGACGCCGCGCTGGACCGCGCGCGACGCGGAGTACTTCGGGGTCGAGATGGATCGCGAGGTCGCGATGGTCACGCAGGAGCGCGCCTATACCTCGCCTATCTGGTACATGCCCGAGGCGGCGCGGGGCGCACGCACTGCCGATCCGCGTCCACCCGACGCGCTCTGAGAGCGGACCACACCTTTCCTTGTCGGCACAACGGGATCAAAGGAGAAGAGGCATGATGAACGGCTTTGCCCTGCGCATGCTGGCGACGGCATCCATCCTGGCCGCGTTGGCGGCACCGCTGCGCGCCGGCCCGCCGCCCTCGCCGATAGACCCGGGCCTCCCGCCCGAGCGCATTGCCGCGCTGACCGAGCAGGCCTTCTACTGGGGCATCAACCTCGCCGGGTACTACGAGCTGCGTTATCTCTACACGCAGTTCGAGGGCCACCCGGCCTTTCGCGGCCTCAACCGCATGCAGCCGCAGACGAAGCTGTTCGACGCCAGTGTGCGCATCGCGACCACGGTCAACGCCTCCACGCTCTATTCCGGCGGGGCCTTCGACGTCTCGCGCGAGCCGATCGTGATCGAGACCGCGGCGGTCGGCGACGGGCGTTACTGGAGCGTGCAGGCCGCGGACCAGAACATCGTGTCGTTCTTCAGGGCGGGATCGCAGTTCACCGGCAACGAGGCCCAGCGCTACCTCGTTGTGGGGCCGACGTGGCGCGGCCGCCTGCCCGCGCAATTCCGTTCCACCCAGATCGTGCGCGCGACGTCGGACAGCTTCACGCTCGCGGTGCGTGTAGCGGTGACGATACGTGACGAACAGGATATGGCCGCGGCGCGCGCCGTCACCGAAAGCGTGCGCGCCGCGCCGCTCGGCCAGTGGCTCGCCAACGGCGGACGCGTGCCGCCGCTCGCGCAGCAGCCGATCGTGAAGGGCGATTACCGCTCGTTCGCGCGCATGCGGGAGATCGGCGACATCGGCGAGGCGATGACGCCCGTCGATTACCTGCAAATGCTCAGCCTGGTGATCAACGATGCGGCGCTCACCAAGCGCACGGACTCCGCGAAGGAGCTCGCGACGCTGGCGGCGCTGGCGCCGCTCGGCCTGCGCGAGGGGCTGATCTTCGATCCGGCCGGTTTGACCGCGACCCAGAAGTCCGCGATCGGGGAAGGCTTCGGCAGGGCGCGCGGAAATGCGAAGCGGGCGCTCGAGGATTCGCTGATCGACATGAACGGCTGGAAGCTGCAATCGAGCCTGTTCCACGACGATCTCGACTACGTGGCGAAGGCGGGCGCCAACGATGTCGCCTGGGGCACGCCGGTGCCGTACCAGTCGCACAGCATCGCCTACGTCTTTCGCGACAGCAAAGGGCGGCCGCTTGACGGCAGGCACCGTTACACGCTGAGCTTCGACCTGGCGAACATGCCGCCCGTCACCGAATTCTGGGAATTGCCGGTCTACGACGAATACGGCTATTTCATCGCCAACGCGATCGATCGCAACAGCGTGACCAGCTACCTGCAGCAAGCCGGCGTCTACGCCGTGGAGAGCGGCAGGCTCACGTTCTACCTGCAACCGGAGCAGCCGTCCGACCCGGAGCAGGCGAGGAACTGGCTGCCGACATCCGCCACGGGCGGCTTCCAGCTCGCCGCGCGTTTCTACGGGCCGATGGCGCCGCTGATCGACGGTTCCTACGCGATGCCCGCGATCGTGCGCATCGACGCAGGGGATTGATGCCGCGAATCCGGCACGCCTGGCACGAACACCCGCACAACAGGAGCGCAATCACATGCCAATCGACATTTCACTGCCCGTCACCCGGCGGCAGAGCCGCTTCGCGGCCGCGCTGTGCGTGCTCGCGCTCGCCGCGGCGCCTGCAGTGGCGCAGACCGTGCTGCCGCGGCCGGCCGAGCCCTTTGCCGGCAAGATCGGCACGACCCATGCCGACTCGACACCGGCATTTCCCGCGCCCGTCACGGCCCCGGCCGGCGCGCCCAACGTCGTGCTGATCCTGACCGACGATGTCGGCTTCGGTGCGGCCAGCACCTTCGGCGGCTCGATTCCGACGCCGCACCTCGACCAACTGGCCGAGGAGGGGTTGCGCTTCAACCGCTTCCACACCACCGCGATGTGTTCGCCCACGCGAGCTTCGCTGCTGACCGGGCGCAATCATCACGCGGTCGGCAATGGCATCGTGGCGAACCTGAGCACGGGCTTCCCGGGGTACAACAACCTGATGCCCAGGAGCGCGGCGAGCATCGCCGAGGTGCTGCGCCAGAACGGCTACAACACCGCGATGTTCGGCAAGCACCACAACGCGCCGGAGGCGCACGTGTCCGCGGCCGGTCCGTTCGACATGTGGCCCACCGGCCTCGGCTTCGAGTATTTCTTCGGCTTCATGGCCGCCGAGACCAACCAGTTCACGCCGGCGCTGTATCGCGGCATCACGCCGGTGCCAACGCTCGAGGAGGGCGTGCTGGACAAGGCGCTGGCCGACGATGCGATCCACTGGCTGCGCAACCAGCAGGCCGCCGCGCCCGGCAAGCCGTTCTTCATGTACTACGCGACCGGCACCGCCCACGCCCCGCTGCAGGCGCCGGCGGATTGGATCGCGAAGTTCAAGGGCAAGTTCGCCGGCGGCTATGACCGCATGCGCGAGGAGATCGTTGCGCGCCAGAAAAAGATGGGCCTGATTCCAGCCGATACCGTGAACAC
>JAGPES010000337.1 GCA_018057015.1 Pseudomonadales bacterium
GGCGCACACATCCCCTTGGGAAGAGCGTGTACAGCGACGGGAGGGACGCGCAGTGAGCGGACGCCTGCAGCCCTACGCCACCCAGCTCGCCGACGGCATCGCCGCGCTCGGCCTCGTCCTGCCGCAGGAGACCGTCGACCGCCTGCTCGCTTTCGGCGAACTGCTGCTGAAGTGGAACAAGGTCTACAACCTCACCGCGATCCGCAGCCCGCAGGAGCTGATCACCCACCACCTGCTCGACTCGCTGGCGGTGCTGCCGCATCTGGCAGCAGTGAATCGTCTGGCCGACATCGGCTCCGGCGGCGGGCTGCCGGGCGTGGTGCTGGCGATCGTGCGCCCGGGGCTGGTGGTGTCGTCGATCGAGACCGTCGGCAAGAAGGCGAGCTTCCAGCAGCAGGCGAAGATCGAGCTCGGTCTGGGCAATTTCACCGTGCTGAACAAGCGTGTGGAGCAGGTGCTGCCGGATGTGCTGCCAGGCGGTGCGCCCGATGGCGTGATCTCGCGCGCCTTCTCCAGCCTGGCGGACTTCGTCACGCTGTCCGGGCATCTGGTCGCCGAGGGCGGCGCGCTGTACGCGATGAAGGGGGTGAATCCGGTCGATGAGATCGCCGCCTTGCCCGCCGGCTGGGCGGTGACCGCGACCCATCCGCTTGTCGTACCCGGCCTGGATGCGGAACGTCACCTGCTGGTCATCCGCCGCGCGTGATACTGCGTACTGTACCGGCCGGGCGATCGGGCGACGCGTTATGGTCTCGCGGGGTCCTGGCGCTGAATCGCGTTCAGGACCTCGCGGCTGGCGCCGCTCCTACAGGGTCTTGCCGCGCGGCGTCGGCCGGAAGGGTGGGAGCGACGCAAGTCGCGAGTTTTTGCTGTTAGCGGCCGCCTGGACCGGCGCACAAGGGCTCGTGCGGTGGTCCGCTTGAATCTGCGCGGCGCCTGCTGCACTGCCGCATTGAAGTACACTCCGGGTCGTGCGCCTTGCGCGTAACCCCTGCAAACGGAATAGCCTGAACCGACATGGCCAAGATTTTCTGCGTCGCCAACCAGAAAGGCGGGGTGGGCAAGACCACCACCTGCGTCAACCTCGCCGCCGCCCTGCACCACGCCGGGCAGCGCGTGCTGCTGATCGACCTCGACCCGCAGGGCAACGCCACCATGGGTAGCGGCATCGACAAGCGCGGCCTGCAGCACTCCGTGTATCACCTGCTGGTCGGCCTGGTCGATCTCGCCGGCGTGCGGGTGACTTCGCCGACCGGTGGCTACGACGTGCTGCCCGCCAACCGCGACCTCGCCGGTGCCGAGGTCGAGCTGGTCAACCTCGACCAGCGCGAGAAGCGCCTGCGCAATGCGCTCGCCGCCTTCAAGGACGACTACGACTTCGTCCTCATCGACTGCCCGCCCTCGCTGTCGATGCTCACCCTCAATGGCCTGTGCTGCGCGACCGGGGTGATCATCCCGATGCAGTGCGAGTACTACGCGCTCGAGGGGCTGTCCGACCTGGTCAATACGATCAAGAAGGTGCACGCCAACCTCAACCGTGACCTCAAGATCATCGGCCTGTTGCGCGTGATGTTCGACCCGCGCGTCACGCTGCAGCAGCAGGTGTCGAATCAGCTCGAAGGGCACTTCGGCGACAAGGTGTTCCGCGCCATCGTGCCGCGCAACGTGCGCCTGGCCGAGGCGCCCAGCCACGGCATGCCGGGGGTGGTGTTCGACAAGGCGGCCAAGGGTGCCCAGGCCTACATGGCCTTCGCGCACGAGATGATCGAACGCGCGAAGACCTTCTGAATTCCGGAGCCGACATGAACAAACCCAGACTCAAGGGCCTCGGCCGCGGGCTCGACGCGCTGCTCGCGGCCAACCACGAGGAAGAGACCGACAAGGGCGAACTGCAGTCCCTGCCCACCATCGCGCTGCAACCGGGCAAGTACCAGCCGCGCACGCGCATGGACCCGGGCTCGCTCGAGGAGCTGGCGGCGTCGATCAAGGCCCAGGGCGTGATGCAGCCGATCATGGTGCGTCCGGTCGGCGAGGATGGCTACGAGATCATCGCCGGCGAACGGCGCTGGCGGGCGTCGCAGATCGCCGGGCTGTCCGAGGTGCCCTGCCTGGTGCGCGAGATCCCCGACGAGGCCGCGCTGGCGATGTCGCTGATCGAGAACATCCAGCGCGAGGACCTCAATCCGCTCGAGGAAGCCGGCGGCATCCAGCGCCTGATCGACGAGTTCGACATGACTCACCAGCAGGCCGCCGATGCGGTCGGCCGCTCGCGCCCAGCGGCGTCGAACCTGCTGCGCCTGCTCAACCTCGCCCGCCCGGTGCAGGAGCTGCTGATGGCGGGCGACATCGACATGGGCCATGCGCGTGCGCTGCTGCCGCTCGACGGCGCCAGCCAGATCCAGCTCGCCAACCAGGTCGCCGCGCGGCAGCTGTCGGTGCGCGACACCGAGCGTCTGGTGCAGCAGATCCTCAACCCGCGCCAGAAGAAGCCGGTGCTCCAGCCCGACCGCGACCTGCTGCGGCTCGAGGAGGAGATCGCCGATGCGATCGGCGCCACGGTGAAGATCAAGGCCAACAAGAAGGGCGCCGGCGAGCTCACGATCCGCTTCGGCAGCCTCGACCAGTTGGACGGCGTGCTCGGCCGTCTGCGCTAGACGCCTGCGCGTGCGCCCTCGTCGGCGCGGCGGGCAGTCGCCACGCCGCGCGCCTCGTCGATCGCGAGCAGCGGCAGCAATGCGAGCGCGAACAGCAGGATGCAGAACAGCACCGCGCCCTGCAACCCGAGCAGCCACTGCAGCAGCCCCACGCCGAAGATCCCGAAGATCGCCGCCAGCTTGCTGAACAGGCCCCAGAAGCCGAACAGCTCGGCGGCGCGACTTTCGGGCGCGAACATCCCTACCAGCGCGCGCCCGACCGATTGGCTCGAGCCCAGGCTGAGCCCGGACAACAGGCCGGCGAAGAGGAAGACCTGCTCCGCGCGCAGGGCCAGGCCCAGCCGGGCGTTCAAGTTCGCCGTCATCGGCTCGACGAAGTAGATCGCCAGGATCGCCGCAATCCACAGCAGCAGGGTCAGCGCATAGGTGAGGCGTCCGCCGAGCCGGCCCTGCAGCGCGCCGAACAGCACGGCGCCGAGCAGGGCGGTGATCTGCACGACGATGAACATCAGGTTGCGCGTCGACTCCGTCCACCCGATCACCTGCGCGCCGTAGATGAAGGAGAAGGCGACGATCACGTACACGCCCGCCATCGCGAACAGGATCGACATGAACAGCCAGGCCAGATCCGGAAAGTCGGCCACCGAGCGCACCGTGTGCACCAGGCGCCGGTAGGCGATGCGCACGACATCCATCCGCAGGCGCTGGCGTTCGCCGATCGCCGGTTCGCGCAGCCAGATGAAGGTCGGAATCGCCGCCACCAGGAAAAAAGCCGCAGCAAAGGGGCCGACCCAGCGCATGCGCTCGAAATTCTCCGCGCTCGCCTCACCCAGGAACACCAGCACGAAGCCCGCAGAAAGCAGTCCGCCCGCATAGCCGAGCGCCCAGCCGAGGCCGGAAATGCGCCCGAGTTCGTGACGCTCGCCGAGGAAGGGCAGGAAGCTCGCGATGAAGGATTCGCCCGCCGAGTAGGCGGTATTCGACACCACGATGAGTGCGAATCCCAGCCACACCTGGCCGGGCGCGACGTAGTAGAGCAGCGCCGTGCTCGCGACCGTGAGCAGGTAACTGGCGAACAAAACGCGCTTTTTTGCGCGCGCCTGGTCCATGATGGCGCCCAGTAGCGGGGCGCTGAGTACCACCAGCAGGTAGCTCAGGCACAGGGCGAGGCTCCACAGCAGGTTGCCCAGGCGGTAGTCCGGGGCATCGCCGACCACGATGCGGGTGTACAGGTCGCCGAAGATCACCGTGATGATCAGCAGCGTGTAGGCCTGGTTGGCGAAATCGAACATGCACCAGCCGAAGATTTCGCGCCGGCGCGCCTTGCGGGTCTCGATCATGGCTTGCGATTCGTCCGCGACAGGGGCAACGGGTCCGCCTTTCGAGCGTCAAGTTTTCGGCTCGTGGATGTTACATCTTCTATAAGATATGGGACTTTTGCGAAAACCCATGCTGCGATGCAACCAAGGTTTGACTTTGCTGCGGTTAACCCCTACTATCCGCGGGATTTTAGGCGGTCGCCAGCGTCTCGACACGCATGTGCGATAAACCCGATGCTTAAAGCTGTCATACTGCAGGTGGTTGCTACACTCATCGCAGTGGTG
>JAGPES010000338.1 GCA_018057015.1 Pseudomonadales bacterium
CCCGCACCGACAAAGCCGGCCTCCGACAGCGGAGAATCGACCACGCGCTCCTTCGGGAAGTCCCGGGCAAAAGCTGTTCCACCCCACAGGTTGCAGCGCACGTCCTCGCCGTAGACGATCACCTTCGCGTCCCGCTCCAGTTCCTCGCGCTGCGCCTCGTTGATCGCCATCAGATAAATCATGTCGCGCCGATCGGCGGGCTCGGGACGATCCACGGTGTGGGTCGCAATGGCATTGCCCTGCACCCGCACGGGGGCGTAGAGATCCTGATACGCCGCACCGGCATCCGGGTGCGGACCCTGCCGCGCGAAGGCAATCGCCGCCGCCAGTTCCTGCCGCACCTCGGCCTCGATCCGTTCGAACTCGCCGGCGCCCAGCACGCCCTTGTCCTCGAGGAGGCGCGGGTAGTTGCGCACCGGGTCGCGATGCGCCATCCAGTCGCGCACCTCGTCCTCGGAGCGATAGCTGCCGGAAACGAACAGCATCTCGGCGTGCTCGCGGTAGCGATAGGTCTTGGCCTCGACGAAGGTCGGCCCGTCGCCCGCGCGCGCGTTCTCGCAGGCCGCCGTCACGGCCTCGAACACGGCGATCGGATCCTGGCCATCGACGATCACGCCGGGCACACCGTAACCCGCCGCGCGTTGCGCCATGTCCGCGAGATTGCAGACCTCGGCCGTCGGCGTGGTGACGCCATACAGGTTGTTCTCGCACACGTAGACGACAGGCAGCTTCCACGCGGCCGCCATGTTGATCGACTCGTGGAAAGCACCCGTGGCCGTCGTGGCGTCGCCCAGGAAGGCGAGCACGACGCGCTCGCGCTTGCCTTGCAGCCTGGCGCTGAGCGCCGCCCCTGCCGCGAGCGGCAGGTTGCCTCCGACAATGCCGGACTCGCCGAGGCTGCCCACCGAGAAATCCGCGAGGTGCAACGATCCGCCCTTGGCCTTGCACACGCCCGTGCTGCGCGCCATCAGCTCCGCCATCAACGGGCCGAGGGCCGCCCCCTTGCCGATCGGATGACCGTGCGAGCGGTGGGTACCAACCATCCATGCGTTGGCGCCGCCCGCCATGCAGGCCCCGACGATGGCGGCTTCGTGGCCTATGCACAGATGCGCGCCGCCAGGAATGTCGCCGCGCTTCTTCAGATCGATCACTGCCTCCTCGAAATAGCGGATGCGCAGGATGCGCCGCAGCATCTCGATCAACAGCTCCTTGCCGTGCTCCACGCCTTGCTCCCCTTTTCCCTCGTTCGCGTGCGACGCGCGGACGCGGAAGGCCTCGCCCCGCGGCGCCGCACCGGAATCGGCATCTCTTTGCGCAGTTCGCTGCGCTCCGGATGCCGGAGTATCGCACGGGGGCCAGGAGCCTCGGCGTCATCGCCGGGATGATGACACGATCGTCATCGATCCAAGTCGGCGCCCACCTGTGGGTCGCCATTCATGGCGACGACAGCACCCGGCAAGGCACCAGTCGGCATGAATGCCGACCCACAGGGCACCAGTCGGCATGCAATGCCGACCCACAGGGCACCAGTCGGCATGAATGCCGACCCACAGGGCACCAGTCGGCATGAATGCCGACCCACAGGGCAGCTGTCGGCATGAATGCCGACCCACAGGGCACCAGTCGGCATGAATGCCAACCCACAGGGCAGCTGTCGGCATGAATGCCGACCCACATCGGGTGCCGTCTACGGCCGGTACCAGTGGAGCATCTGCTCGGGCGTGTCGGTGAAGTCGCGACGGCTGCCGGCGACGCGCCAGGCGTGCTCGGCCTGGCCCGGACTGTAGGAGAAACAGGCGCCGGACGGCATCGGATCCTCGGAGGCGGGTCCCATCGAGACGCGCTCCATGTCGAAGACGCGCGACAGCGCCACGAAGTAGCCGCGCTGCAGGACCAGCGCGAACTCGAGCTCCTCGCCGCAGAGATTCGCCACGGCCCAGCTGGTGAAGCCGCCCAGCACCCGCTGCCCGGCATAACGCGCCGGCGCGGTGATCACGCCGTCCCGGAGCGACCAGGTGAGCACGCGGCCGTGGTCGCGATCGAGCCGGGCCTCGGTGACGCCCTCGATCTCGTCGGGGATCTCGATGCGGTAGACCCGCTCGCGATCGGCGCGGAAGACGTGCGCGATCGCCAGCGCGGCGAGGTCGAACAGGTGGGTGCAGTTGCGGCGCGGGTCGGCATGACGCTTCAGGTCGACGATCGACTCGCCGAGCGACGCGCCCACCACGGCCTGCAGTGGCGCGGTGGCGCCGCTGCAGGTGGTCAGCGGATAGCGGTGTGCGACTGCCTCGATCGACGTCACGCGCTCGCCATCGTGCTCGACGGTGACCGCAAAGGCGTGCGGATCGTCCTCGACGGCCGCCTCGACACGCGAGGGACCGCACTGACGCAGAACGATGACGCGACGGTAACAGCCGCTGCCGTAGCGCGGATCGCGAGCGGCCGCGTAGCCGCGCCCGGTCGCGCTCATGGCCGCGCCCCGCGATGCGGGACGCGGCCCTGGCCCGAGGCGTTCACCAGCCGGTGATCGCCTTGAGCGCAGAACCGATCTCGGCGAGGCTGCGCACGGTCTTGACGCCGGCCGCCTCGAGCGCGGCGAACTTCTCGTCCGCCGTGCCCTTGCCACCGGAGATGATCGCGCCCGCGTGGCCCATGCGCTTGCCCTTCGGCGCGGTGACGCCGGCGATGTAGGACACCACCGGCTTGGTCACGTTGGCCTTGATGAAGGCCGCGGCCTCTTCCTCGGCCGAGCCGCCGATCTCGCCGATCATCACGATCGCCTCGGTCGCCGGATCCTTCTGGAACATGCCGAGGATGTCGATGAAATTCGAGCCCGGGATCGGGTCGCCGCCGATGCCCACACAGGTCGACTGGCCGAAGCCGGCGTCGGTGGTCTGCTTGACGGCTTCGTAGGTCAGCGTGCCGGAGCGCGACACGATGCCGACGCGGCCCGGCTTGTGGATGTGGCCCGGCATGATGCCGATCTTGCATTCGCCCGGCGTGATCACGCCCGGGCAGTTCGGCCCGATCAGGCGCACGCCCAGCTCGTCGCACTTCACCTTGACCTCGAGCATGTCCAGCGTGGGCACGCCCTCGGTGATGCAGACGATCAGCCTGATGCCACCGTTGGCGGCCTCGAGGATGGAGTCCTTGCAGAACGGCGCCGGCACGTAGATCACCGATGCGTCGGCACCGGTGGCGGCGACCGCGTCGGCCACGGTATCGAAGACCGGCAGGCCGAGGTGGGTCTGGCCGCCCTTGCCCGGCGTCACGCCGCCGACCATCTTCGTGCCGTACTCGATGGCCTGCTTCGAGTGCGAGGTGCCCTGCGAGCCGGTGAAGCCCTGGCAGATGACCTTGGTGTCCTTGTTGACGAGAATGCTCATCTGATTACCCCTTCGCTGCGGCGACGACGGACTGGGCAGCCTCGGTCAGGCTCTTTGCCGCGATGATGTTGAGTCCGCTCTCGGCCAGCATCCTGGAACCGAGGTCGGCATTGTTGCCCTCCAGGCGCACCACCACGGGCACCTTGACGCCTACTTCCGACACCGCGCCGATGATGCCCTCGGCGATCAGGTCGCAACGCACGATGCCGCCGAAGATGTTGACCAGCACCGCGCGCACGCTGGCGTCGGACAGGATGATCTTGAACGCTTCCGACACGCGCTCCTTGGTCGCACCGCCGCCCACGTCGAGGAAGTTGGCCGGACGGCCGCCGTGCAGGTTCACGATGTCCATCGTGCCCATCGCCAGGCCGGCGCCGTTGACCATGCAGCCGATGTCGCCGTCGAGCGCGACGTAGTTGATTTCCCACTGCGCGGCGTGCACCTCGCGCGGATCCTCCTGCGAGGGATCGTGCATTTCCTGCAGGGCCTTCTGGCGGTACATCGCGTTGCTGTCGACGCCGAGCTTCGCGTCGAGGCAGTGCAGCTTGCCTTCGCTGGTGATCACCAGCGGGTTGACCTCGATCAGTGCGAGGTCCTTGTCCTTGAACAGCTTCGCCAGCCCCATGAAGATGTTCACGAACTGCTTGATCTGGTCGCCCTTCAGGCCCAGCTTGAACGCCAGTTCACGGCCCTGGTAGGGCTGCGCGCCGGTCAGCGGGTCGATGGTGGCCTTGAATATCTTTTCCGGCGTCTCGTGGGCGACCTTCTCGATCTCCACGCCGCCCTCGGAGGACGCCATGAACACGATGCGACGCGAACTGCGGTCGACCACCGCACCCAGGTACAACTCCTCGGCGATGT
>JAGPES010000339.1 GCA_018057015.1 Pseudomonadales bacterium
GTTACACGCGGTCTTCGCGCTTCGCAACTCGCGCCGCGGCTTCGCGCAGCCGCCAGCTCTTGCCCTCGAACTTCAGCAGGTGCGCGTGGTGCATCAGCCGGTCGAGCAGCAGCGTCACGATGACCACGTCGCCCAGCAGCGTGGCCCAGTCCTCGACCGGTCGGTTGGACGTGATGATCGTCGAGCGTTTCTCGTAACGGCTCATCAGCACGTCGGCGAGTTCGTCGCCGGCGCTGGCCGGCAACCGGCGCAGGAACAGATCGTCGATGACGAGCAAGTCGGCGCCCTTGAGCTGCGCGCGGTGCTTGCGCAACTCGCCGAGTTCGCGGGCCTCGTGGATGTCCTCGATCAGCGTGTGTGCCTCGCGGTAGAGCACGGTGTAGCCGCGCCCGGCGGCGAGCTGCGCCAGTGCCTTGGCGCAGTGACTCTTGCCCAGGCCCGGCGCCCCGATCAGCAGCGCATCCTCGCGCGCCTCGATGAACTTCAGCGTGGCGAGTTCCAGTACCGCGCGCCGCGGCAGGCGGGGGTTGTAGGTCCAGTCGAAGTCCTTGAGGTCCTTGCGCTCGGGCAGCCCCGAGAGCGCGAAGCGCCGCTGCAGCAGCCGCGAGCGGCGCCGGTCGAGCTCGTCCTGCACCAGGCAGCCGAAGGCCTCGAGGAAGTCCATTTCGTGGCTCGCAACCGCCAGCGCGCGCGCCGGCAGGGGCGCGATCATGCCCGAGAGGCGCAGCGAGCGCAGGGCCTGTTCCAGTTCGGTGATCGACATACTCATCGGGTGATTTCTCCGTCTCAGTGGTGTGGGGTCGAGGGACCCGGGTTGATGCTCTGGGCGTGGTGCTCCCAGAACGTGTGGTACTCGTCGATTGGCCGGATCGCCTCGCCCGCTTGGGCGAGCGTCGGCGCCGGTGTCTCGGGCGTCGCGGCCGCACGCCGTTCGAGGAGGCGCTTGAGTGCCTGGTAGGACGGCACCGCCAGTCCGAGCACGGTGGTGCTCGCGGCCTCGATGTCGGCGCGGGCGTAATGACGGGGCAGTTGGGCCAGGCCGTAGATGGCCCGCTGCCCGGGGCGTCCGAGGCGCGCAAAGATCTCGCCGGCGAGCCGCGCGCTGGCCGGCCCGATGCGATCTACCTTGGCGAGCAGTCGTGCGGTCTCGCGCGAGGGGTTGAAGAGCCGATCCGCCTCGGGCAGCACGAACGTGCCCTTGCGCGCGGCCTTGGCGTGTCGTCGCAGCACCCGGCCCTGGTCGTCGAGGATCTCGATCTCGCCCGCGTAGAGGCGCACCGTCACCTGGGTATGCGGCGCTGCCGGCAGCGCCGCGTAATACGACCCTTGCACCTGCACCAGCCCGCTGTCATCGACAGTACGCACCTCCTGGCGGAAGAAGCGGAACCCCGTCAGCGGCAGTGGCTTGAGGTGCGCACGCTCCTCGGCGTACATCGCCAGCACCTGACGCTTCTTGCGCCCGTGGATGCGCGGGGCCGCCCAGCGCTCCTCCCAGTGCGCGAGGTAGGCGTTCTGCGCCTCGATCGACCCGAAGCGCCGCCCCTTCAGCGCCGTCGACTGGGTGTGCTGGATCGCGTTCTCCACGGTGCCCTTGCGGTCGGGGTCGCCGACGCGCGCCGGATCGGCCACGGCGCCGTAGTGGGCCAGTACGGCGGCATACACCGGATTGAGCTCCGGCGCGTAGAGGTCGGGGCGGATCACGCCCTGCTTGAGGTTATCGAGCACGACGTAGGCCACGGATCCGCCAAATGCCCTGAACGCCTCCTCGTGCAGGCGCGCCCACGTCTCCTGGTCGGCTTTCCAGACCACCTTGCGGAAACTCTTGCCCGAATACTTGAGCGTCATCACGAACAACTGCGGGCGGCGGTACTTGCCGTTGGCAGCGAGCGTCGGCGCGCCTTGCCCGAAGTCGACCTGCGCCTCCTCGCCGGGCGCGCTCTCGAGCACATCGAAGCGCTCGGGATCCCGCCGCTTGAGCGTGCCGACGAAGCGCTTGACCGAGTTATAGCGGTGGGCAAAGTCGTACTCGTCGACGAGGTCCTGGTAGATCGCCATCGCGTTGCGACCCTGCGCCACCTGCTGCTCGATCCAGCCACGGTGCGGCTCGCAGGCCGACTGAACCGGCGGAGCCGGTGGCCGGGGTGGGGGAATTTGGTTGGCCACCTCCGGCGAGCCGGTGGCCATGGGGGAATTTGCCGTCAGGGCGTAGCGGCGGATGGTCTTGCGATCGACGCCGGTGCGCCGCGCAATCTCGTGCTGGCTCTCCCCGCGTGCCAGCAGCGTGGCAATGGTGATCTGCAAATGTGGCTTCAAGACGTTCAACTCCTCGCTCCCCGGACAAAAGGGGAGCAGCGTAAACGTCCCGCAACAACCGCCGGCGGATGCCGGCTGGTCAGCTCACAGGTGGGGGATTTTCAAGTGGCCACAGGTGGGGGAGTTTGGGTGGCCGCCGGGGACATGCGGTACGGTCGAGCGCTTGGATATGCCCGCCCTGTTCCCGCTCCAGCAGTTGGACGCCGGCCGATTCGAGACGGTGGCGATCCTGAAGAAGCTCGCCAGCAGTAGTCGTGCGTTGGCGGAGCTCAAGAGGGTGTCGCAAAACCTTTTGCACGACCTCGACCGACGCGGTGTAGGAGCGCGCCATGCGCGCGATATCGCGGCCATGGGCCGCTACACCCGAAACCCGGCGTGTTTGTGCGGAAAGAAATGGCGCGCCCGAAGGGATTCGAACCCCTGACCTCTGCCTCCGGAGGGCAGCGCTCTATCCAGCTGAGCTACGGGCGCAAACTCTGTCGTCTCGATCAGCGCATCGCCGGGTATCACCCGGCAGGCCTGGCGGCCTGCTGCGCTCCCCTCGGCCTGCGGCCTCGGGTCCGGCCACTCGCCTGCAGGCTCGTGGCGTTCGCACGGGCCGACGCGATGCGTCGGCTTTTCCCGTGCTCACCCAGCTGAGCTACGGGCGCAAACTCTGTCGTCTCGATCAGCGCATCGCCGGGTATCACCCGGCAGGCCTGGCGGCCTGCTGCGCTCCCCTCGGCCTGCGGCCTCGGGTCCGGCCACTCGCCTGCAGGCTCGTGGCGTTCGCACGGGCCGACGCGATGCGTCGGCTTTTCCCGTGCTCACCCAGCTGAGCTACGGGCGCAAACCCCAGTGCTTCATGGTCGCGGGCATGGCCCGCTCCTACCAGTGTGCCCGCGCGGTTTCGGCATTCGGGCGCGGGCCGGCATCATAACCGCGGGCTCGGGGGGGCGTCCATCATCAAAAGTGGCATATGACCGGTCGCGCAGTTCCCGCTGTCGGGGCATATGGCTATAATCCCGCGCGTTCAACGGGGCCGGCGGTCTGCCGGCGCACTGCTTTACATGCCATAGCGAAGAGGTTTGCCCCAGTGTCCATCAAGCGCCAAGTGTGGGTTGCCACCGTCGGAGTGTTCGCCGTGACCGGCGCGATGCTGTCGTTCGCGGTGACCGAGCAGGAGCAGCAGATCATCGACCGCATCAAGCCGGTCGGCGAGGTGTGCATCCAGGGCAAGAGCGATTGCGCGGCGCCCGTGGCTGCCGTGGCCAGCGGCCCGCGCAGCGGCGCCGACGTCTACGGCGCGGCCTGCATGGCCTGTCATGACACCGGTGCGGCCGGCGCGCCGAAGCTGGGCGTGGCGGCCGACTGGACGGCCCGTATCGCGCAGGGCGAGGAAACACTGGTCAGCAACGCCATCAACGGCATTCGCGGCATGCCGCCCAAGGGCACCTGCATGGCCTGCTCCGACGAGGAGATCAAGCTGGCGGTCCAGCACATGGTGGCTGGCAGCCAGTAAATTCCTCCAGAACCGCCTGTCGGGGTCCGGATCGAGCGCCGGATCCCGCGGTTGCCGCACTCCCCACGGCTCCTGTGGCAAATAATCCCGTTACCATTAGAAATATTCTCAGCATTCGCCTATAACTAGGCCTCACGGATGAGGATTTGTGACGCACGGCACAGTTTCGTCGTTGACGGGCCGGCCGGCATATGGGTGCGGCGAGTACATGGATTTCGGTTCTTACGGCGAAAAACCCATTCGCGTGCTGCTGATCGATCGTGATCGCGGCGAGTACACGCTCATCGGTCAGCTGCTGAGCTCCCTCGGTCACGGGGCCTACGAGCTCACCTGGTGCTGGCATATCGAGCACGCGATCGAGGCCATCTTCTCCGACCTGCACGACGTGGTCCTGCTCGACTACCAGAGCGACCCGGCCGCCGGGCAGGCGATC
>JAGPES010000340.1:0-1213 GCA_018057015.1 Pseudomonadales bacterium
GTACCGCGCGGCACGGCTGATCGCGCGTCCGATGGCCGAGCACCTGCTGCTGCCCAAGCGCCTGGTGCGGGCACTGCCCGCGCTGAAGCGCGGCGCCTGGCGCCTGGAGGCATGGTGCATGCGCGGCGTGATCGGGCTGCTGCGCGCGCTCTCGCCCGAGCGTGCCACGGCGCTCGCGATGCGCGTCACCCGGGTGCTGGGCCCGCTGCTGCCGATGTGGGACAAGGTGGCACGCAACCTCGCGATCGCCTTCCCCTCCCTGCCCGCGGCAGAACGCGCGCGCCTGCGGCGCGGGATATTCGCGCACCTCGGCGCGGCGATCGCGGAACTGGTGCTGAGCGACCGCATCTGGGCCGAGCGCGAACGGCGCCTCGAATTCCGCGCCGACCCCGCGATCCGCGGGCTGCGCGAGGGCGGCCGGCCGATGGTGCTGGTCACCGGGCACGTCGGCGCCTGGCAGCTCGCCAACCTGGTCGGCGCGCACTTCGGGCTGCCCATCACCTCGCTCTACGCCACGGAGAGCAACCCCTTTCTCGCCGACCTGGTGCTGCAATTGCGTGAACGCCTGCAGGTGCGATGGATACCCAGCACCGGCGGCATCCGCAGCCTGATCGCCGAATTGCGCGCTGGCCATTCGGTAGGTCTCGCCTGCGACACGCGCCTCGACCAGGGCGAGGCGGTGCCCTACTTCGGCCATCCCGCGATGACCAACACGGTGCCGGCCCGGCTCGCGCTGAAGCAGGAGTGCGAACTGGTGCCGGTGCGCGTCGAGCGTCTCGGCGGGGCGCGCTACCGCGTGACGATGGGCGCCCCGATCCGCCCGCGCGACGCCGGCGTGGCGCAGGCCGCGCAGGCGCTCGACATGACTGCGCAGCTCAACGGGCTGTTCGAGCAATGGATTCGCGAGACGCCCGGCGAGTGGATGTGCCTCGCGCGACGCTTCCCGAAGGAACTCGACAAGGCCGCGCGCGGCTGAGCGCCGCGCGCGCTGGTCCGCTCACCAGTAACGTACGCGACCGGTGTCGACGTGGATGAAGTTCGACGAGCGGTAGAGCCCCACGCCGCCGCCTTTCAGGCCGACCGCGGCCCGGTGCAGCTTCAGCAGGTCCGAGCCCGGCAGGCGGATGTCGATGGCCTTGCCCTGCAGGTGCATGCTGCCTTGCGCCACGCCGCCGCTGCGCGCGCGCAGCATCTCGTTGCTGCTCGGGGCGCG
>JAGPES010000340.1:1313-4231 GCA_018057015.1 Pseudomonadales bacterium
GCCGCTGCAGGCTTTCTACGCCGCGCGGGCGCAGCGCCCGGCATGGTCGGATCCCGCGGCGAGCGCCGGGTTGCTCGCCGCCGTGCACGGGGCGGAGCGCGAGGGCCTGCTGCCCGCCGACTACCACCTCGATGCGCTGCTCGCCGCCGCGCCTGGTGCGAATCCGGGGTACCCCGGCATGGAGCTGCTGCGCAGCGATGCGCTGATCCGCCTCGCGACCCACTACGTCCACGGCAAGCTCGACCCGCTCGACGTCGAGGCGGACATCGCGCTGCACAGCCCCGGGCTCGGCGCCGACACCCTCGCGCTGCTGGACCACGCACTGGCCTCGGGCGACATCGGCGCGACGCTGGAACGGCTGGCTCCGCAGGACCCGCTCTACCAGGGCCTCAAGCGCGGCCTGGCCGCGTATCGCGACATCGCCGCGCGCGGCGGCTGGCCCGCGATCCCCGACGGCCCCACGCTGCGTCCGGGCGAGCGCTCGCCGCGGATAGCGGTCCTGCGCCAGCGACTGCTCGCCAGCGGCGATCTCGCGGCGGACAGCGGCGCCGAACCGGAGTTCTACGATCCCGTGCTGGAGACCGCGGTACGACACTTCCAGGGGCGCCACCTGCTCGCGGTCGACGCGGCGGTGGGCAAGCGCACGCTGGCGGCGGCCAACGTGAGCGTGGAGGCGCGCATCGAGCAGATCCGCGTCAACCTCGAGCGCGCGCGCTGGCTGCTTCACGAACTGCCGCCCACCTACGTGCTGGTGGACATCGCGGGCTTCGAGGTGCGCTACGTGCGCGACGGCGTGGAACTCCTGAAGAGCCGCGCCGCGGTCGGGCGCCCCTACCGCAAGACCCCGATCTTCCGCGCCGCCATCCGCTACCTCGAATTCAACCCCACCTGGACCGTGCCGCCGACCATCCTCACCAACGACGTGCTGCCGGAGATCCGCAAGAACCCGGGCTATCTCGCCAGGCGCCAGATGCGCGTGCTGACTTTCGACAAGCGCGAGGTCGATCCGGCGACGGTGGACTGGAGACGCTACTCCGGAAAAAACCTGCCCTACCTGATCCGCCAGGATCCCGGCCCGCAGAACGCGCTGGGGCAGGTGAAGTTCATGTTCCCCAACGTCCATTCCGTCTACCTGCACGACACCCCGGAGCGCAAGCTCTTCCTGCAGCCGGAACGCGCGTTCAGCTCGGGCTGCATCCGCGTCGAGGAGGCGCGCCGGCTCGCGCTGCTGCTGCTCGCGGCCGAGGGACGCAGCGAGACCGAGGTCGAGGCCTTGTTCGCGGACAGCGCGACCAGGCGCGTGCCGCTCGCGCAACCGGTGCCCATCCTGCTCTACTACTGGACCGTCGCGATCGAGGACGATGGCGACGTGCTGTTCAAGCGTGACCTGTATGATCGCGATGCCGGACTGCTCGCGGCGCTCGACAACACCGACGGAGACTGAAACGAATGAACGACAACGCACTGCTGATCGGCGCCGGCGAAACGCCCGTCAGCCTGCCGCTGTGCATCGCCAACCGCCACGGCCTGGTGGCCGGCGCCACCGGGACGGGCAAGACCATCACGGTGCAGGGGCTCGCCGAGGGCTTCTCGGCGGCCGGGGTGCCGGTGTTCGTCGCCGACGTCAAGGGCGACCTCGCGGGGCTGGCGCAGCCGGGCGCGGCGAGCGAGCGCATCACGAAGCGCTGGCAGAAGATGGGTCTGCCGCAGCCGCCCTTCGCCGCCGCGCCGGTGACGCTGTGGGACGTCTACGGCGAGGCGGGCACGCCGCTGCGCCTCAGCATCTCGGAGCTCGGGCCGCAGATGCTGGCGCGCATGCTGGAGCTGAACGAGACCCAGGAATCCGTGCTGTCGCTGGCCTTCCGCTTCGCCGACGACGAGGGCCTGCTGCTGCTCGACATGGCGGACCTGAACACCACGCTCGGGCACCTGCTCGAGCACGCCGACGAGCTGGGTGCGGCCTACGCCGCCTTCTCGCGCCCCTCGGTGGCCGCGATCCAGCGGCGCATGCTGCTGCTGGAAAACGCCGGCGGCGCCGGCTTCTTCGGCGAGCCCGCGGTGCGCCTGGAGGACCTGATGCGCACGGCGCGCGACGGGCGCGGGGTGGTCAACGTGCTCGATGCGCGCAAGCTCATCAACCAGCCGCGCCTCTACACCACTTTCCTGCTGTGGCTGATGTCGGAGCTGTTCGAGGAACTGCCCGAGATCGGCGATCCCGAGAAACCGGGCATGGTGTTCTTCTTCGACGAGGCGCACCTGCTGTTCGATGGCGCCACGCGGGAGCTCGGCGATCGCGTCGAGCAGGTCGTGCGTCTGATCCGCTCCAAGGGGGTGGGCATCTATTTCATCAGCCAGAGCCCGGGCGACATCCCCGACGACGTGCTGGCGCAACTCGGCAACCGCGTGCAGCACGCGCTGCGCGCCTACACCCCCGCGGAGCAGAAGGCGGTGCGCACCGCGGCCGAGTCCTTCCGCGAGAACCCGGCCTTCGACACCCGCGCGGTGATCGGCGAGCTCGGCGTGGGCGAAGCACTGGTCTCCACGCTCGACGAGCACGGCGTGCCGATGACGGTGCAGCGCGCGCTGGTGCGTCCGCCCGGCTCGCGCATGGGCCCGCTGAGCGAGGCCGAGCGCCAGGCCCTGCTGGCCGCCTGCCCGATGCAGGCGCGCTACGGCAAGGCGCAGGATCCGGTCTCGGCGCACGAGATCCTGCAGCAGCGCGCCAGCGAGCGGCTGCAACGCGAGGAGCGCGCCGCGCGCGAGGCCGAGGAACAGAAGGAGGAACTGGCGCGCGAGCGCGAGGAACGCCGTCGCGAACCGGCGCGGCGCTCCAACCGCCAGAGCGCCACCGAGGCGCTGGTGAAGAGCGTGGTGCGCAGCGTGGGCTCGGGGCTGGGGCGCAGCATCGTGCGCGGCAT
>JAGPES010000020.1 GCA_018057015.1 Pseudomonadales bacterium
TCGAAGCGCTGCTCGACCAGGGCATCGTCCCGCACGACATCCGCCCCGAGTCCAAGCCGGCCACGCTCGGCAACGTGATCCGCGCGTACATGACCGAGGCGCACCCGTCCGGCAAGGACCTGGAGGTGCTCAGCACGGTGCTCGGCGCCAAGGGCGCGACCGCGGTGCTCAAGATCGACGCGCGGTGGGTGGATGGGTGGATTGCCGAAATGAAGCAGGTGGAGAAGCTCGCGCCCGCCACCATCCGCGCCAAGATCGGCGCCACCGCGCGGGTGTGCGACTGGGCCATCCGGCGCAAGCTGATCGCGCTGCCCGACCATCCGTTCCGCACGCTGCCGGACGGCTATGCCACGTACAACGCCACCGACGCGGCGCTCGCGGGTGCGGCCCGGCAGGATGTGGAGCGCGACCGGCGCCTCGAGGCGGACGAAGAGCCGCGCATTCGGGCGGCGATCCTGGCCGGCGTGCTGCCACGCAAGCAGCGCCCGCGGGCGCTTGAGCATCCGGCCGATCTGCTCGCCGACTTCGATCTCGCGCTGGAGACAGGGATGCGGATGCGCGAGCGCTACACGCTGAGCTGCGACCAGGTGGATCTGCGCGGGCGCCAGGTGGTGCTCGACCGGACGAAGAACGGCGACAGCCGGGAGGTGCCGCTGTCGTCGGTGGCGCTGCGGGTGCTCGGCGAGCAGCTCGCGCGGCGCCAGGGCGAGCGGTGGCTGTGGCCGTGGTTCGATGGCGACTTCCGCGCGTACCCGCTCAAGATGCGGTCGAACTGGTTGAGCAAGCTCTACGCCGACGTCTTCGACGCCGCCGGCTGCCCGGATCTGCGCGAGCATGATCTGCGGCACGAGGCAACCTCGCGGTTTTTCGAGCGGACGCAGCTGCCGGCGGAAGCGGTGATGAAGATCACCGGGCACCGCACGCACAAGATGGTGATGCGCTACCTACGCCTGCGCGGCTCGGCGCTGGCGGCGCACCTGTGGTAAAAAGGGCTTGCACACGAACAGCGTTCGTGTATAATTCAAATCAAGGAAGCACGGCAACAGCCAAACCGGTTCCTCGCGGAACAGGGCCAGGAGATGAAAATGACGACTTTTGCAGAACGCAAGGCTGCCCGCAAAGCCGCTGGAAACAAGAAGTTTTTGTTCGAGGTCCGTGACTCGTTTTACGGGCAGCTCGTGAGAGCATTCGAATCGCGTAAGCAAGCCGAGGAGTTCGCCAGCGAACAGATCAACGGCGAAGGAGACACACTAGCGTACAAAGCGTGGCACGCAATGCAGCCGCGAAACGAAGTAAAGCCGTATGTATGGTTCGAAGTTACCCGCGTCGAGGTGGCGAAATGATCGTCATCAGCCGCGACCCCAGAACGGCAGGATACAGATGGATAATGAACGGACGGCGAGTGGTGGCGGGAGACGCGGGGCAAACGCCACAACATGCGGCTTGCACAGCAGTAACTGAAGCAATCCGGCACGACTGCAAAATAATGGCCCCTCCAGAAGTTGCCGAACTCATACCTAGCGAATACTTGCGATGACCAACCACCCAAATCGCAGCGCAGGCCATCCGGCGCGCAACCCCTCGCCCGCCGAGATCCGCGCCGCCCGCGAGGCGGCCGGGCTCACCCAGGCGCAGGCAGCCGAGTTGGTGCACGCAAGCGCGCGAAACTGGCAGCAGTGGGAGCAGCAAGAGGGGGCGAATGTGCGGCGCATGCACCCCGGACTGTGGGAGCTTTTCAGGCTCAAGGCAGGCTTGCCGTCTAGGATTGAGCAGGAAGAACGCGGCATGATGGCCGCAGACAACAAAAGGTGAAGATGATGATGAGTTACACGCTGAATGATTCAGACTGCCGCCGCATCCTGGCGGAAATCGCGAAGTCCCACGCGGACCCGATCTATGCCACAGATCAGGCTTTGGAGTTTTTCCGGGCGTGCCGGGAAAACCACCCGGACTGGTGGCAGTTGGCGGGAAACCCGGACCTCGTGTCCGCTCTCGGTACCACCGCCGATGTGTTCTTGGGCTGGCGGAAATAAGCCCGCATTTGCGACAAAGAACCCCGCTTCGGCGGGGTTTTTCACGAGCGCCGCTTAACCACACGGCGCACCTGTGGTGACGTGCGCCCAAGCCGCTCGGCGGTCTGCCGGCGGATCTGCTGCTCGATGTAGTCGAGCACGTCGCGCTCAAGCATGACCCACGCGCGCCCGACCTTGGCGGCCGGGAGCTTGCACTCGCGGATCATCTCGGCGACGGTCTCTTCGTGGACCTTGAGCAGGCGTGCGGCTTCGGTGATGTTGCAGGTGGTCATTCCGCCTCCTTCGCCGCACGCGTCGGCAGCGGCGCCCATCCGACATAGGCCGCATCCTTGCCCGTCCAGGTGCCGTAGATCGCGCAGCCGTGACGGGTGAGCAACTGCACCTTGCTGCCCTTGGGGCACGATGTCATGGGCTGCCAGTGGTAGGCGTGGTCGACGGCGGCGGTGTGGGTGTTGTCGAGGGTGGTGGTCATGGCTTGAAAGTCTCCGTCGCATGCTTCCCCATCAGCTTGCGTGCGCGCTGCTTTCCGCTCTTGCGTGAGTTGGCGAGCATGGCATTCACTGTGTTCTGTCCGGCGGCTGCAACG
Source organism: Pseudomonadales bacterium (assembly GCA_018057015.1). Lineage (GTDB taxonomy): Bacteria > Pseudomonadota > Gammaproteobacteria > Pseudomonadales > UBA5518 > UBA5518. The sequence continues at coordinate 2,620 of JAGPES010000020.1, forward strand.
AGCTTCCGCGCAACTTCCGGTAGGTCGTGCCAGCCATGCCAGTGCAGCGGCTTGGGCTCGCCCTTCAGCACGTTCGCGGTGCGCGTGAGGATGTCTGCCAGCTTGTCGCAGAGCGCGCGATCTTCTGCGGCCGCGTCGATCATCTCGACCGCCGCATCAATCGCCTCGCCAATCTTGTACACGTCGAACTGCGGAATATCTTCATCGCCCCGGCGCCACTCGTTGAACTGGCGCAGGATGGAGGCGGTTTCGGTGGGGGTCATTTCAGTGCACTCCCAATTTCTGCTGCAGCACGGACGATGGCGAGACGGGTAGCTGCGCATGGGTCATCGCCGCACACCACTCGCCGCTCGTTTCCGACGCTTACGCTATTGTCAAAATACCAAAAATGGATGTCCCGAAACAGATAAACAGCCAGCCGCAGTGCGTCGCCGTCGTCGGAGAGTGGGTTCCAGTTACTCGGGATGCCGTCCGTAACAATGGCTCTGTTTTGCGGACGGTAGTCATAGCCGGCTGCCTTCGCAGCCATCTCCAGAAGCTCAAGGTTTTCGATCTGATCCATCACCCGCCCCTCCGCTTCGCCGCCTTCCGCGCCCGCTTGGCCTCTGGCGATGCTTTGTATGCGCCCATCCCTGTTAGACGGCATCGGTCGCCATCCACCCTTTGCGCCTGTGACTGCATTGGTTTTCGTAGTGCGTCTGGCATCTGGTTGAGCATTTGCCAGTTCTTTTCGTGCTGGCATGTGTCGCACTTCTCATGCGTATACCCAAGGCAGTAGGTTTTCATGGCTTGGCCTCCGGGGCGGCTGCGAGAAATGCCGCGTAACTTTCCCACTCCGATGCTCCGGGTGTGTTGTCGACGGCATGCAGCACACTGAGCATTTTATAAATACCTGGATGCCTGGACTCTGCGGTTGGCACGAGCTTCCAGCCTCCATTCACAGCCGGATCAGTTGCGACATCAACGTGAAAGCCGATGAGGTTGTCGAGCTTCGCCTTAGCTTGTTCGTAGGTGTCACTCGCATTTGCTACGCCGATGTGCGCGACAACGAGAGCTTCATCAATGGCACGTAGCCAGCCTTCGGGGACGCTCGGCGCGGGCTGTGCGCCGGGGAGGGGATAGAGCACATTGCTCCCGGTTGGCAGGTCGCACTTCCAATCGTCGAACTCACGATCTCCTTTGGAGTCAATGTAGATCGACGCCACCGGCACCTGATTCTCCATGCGCTCGATCATCTCGACCGCCGCGTCAATCGCCCTGCCAATCTCGCGCGGATCGGGCATTGCCGTGTCGTCATGATGGCCCCGGCGCCATACGTTGAACTGGCGCAGGAGGGCTGCGGTTTCGGTGGGGGTCATGGCGCTTCCTTTGGCGCAGCCAAACCTTGTTCGTGAATAACAACGCCCATCCTTGTGTTGATGAGGGACATCAGCTCAGTGTCTCCGCGCTCGCGCGCTTCGCCGTACATGCCTGCCAGCTCCATGATGTCGGAGCAATCCAAAACCTCGAGAGTTTTGATTACGCCGACGGGCGCAGGTCTTCCAAATAGATCTCGAACAAGAGTCATTCCATCGCTCCTTCAGTCTTCGGCGTCCGCCATTGGCAGAACTCGGCTATTCGGATTTCCGTGGGGATGTCCATGACCATGCTGCAATGCAGCGCGAATCGGCTACCCGCAGTTCCTCACGGATTTCCATCCAGAGGCGACCAAGCATGTTCTTCCCGTCACGGTTCGGACCCCATCCCCAAAAGTCATCGCGCCAGGAGTCCTCGATTAGTTCTCGGTCGCCCGTCTCCAGTAGCTTGCGGCGCACGTATTCATGCTGCTGGCCTTTGGCGCGGAGAATGTCGCGCATCACATCGACCTTCACATCGTCCCAATCTGGACGGCGCAGTTGCTTGTTGCCCTCGGCAATCTTGAATGCCTCATGGGCGGAAATGGCGGTCATGATTTCGTAGCGAATGCCACCGTTCCGAGGGAATTTCTCCCAGTGGTAAGCGGCCTCACTGGTATCGAACCGCTTGTCTTTCCACATGAGAGTGAAGGCCGAGAAATTCGACAAGACATAGAAATCCTGCTCGTAGAAAAACACCTGCTGGTCGGTATCAAGTTTGTGATTCATGCTCTCTCCTTGTTGCGGTGCGTCAATCAAATTCCACACGATTTTCCGAATAGCCCAGAACTCATTCTGCGGATGCGGCCCGCTCGGGTGAATGCAGCGGTCGTGCCGCTGCTTCTCGGGTTCTTTGGCGCCGCGCGTCCAGACGACGATCGTCTCGACGTGCGCGCAGTCGCAGGGCGGTGGGGTCATTCGCGGTCCTCGCACAGGCTGATTGCGCTCTCGATCGCATCGCGGATCAGCGGCCAGTGCTCTCGGCTGACAGCGATGCGCTGGTTGGCGTGCTGATCTGTCTGCTGCGCGATGACGACGAATTCGCCGCCGGCCTCGTCGGTAATCTCGATCGTTGTCGCGGCCTCGCAGAAAATCGGCTCGGAAACGGGTTGCACAATCCATTTAATCGGGCGGGTGATGTAGCGCGTAGTGGTCATGCGGCCTCCAGCTGAATCACCTTGTTCGGCGCTGCAGCCCAGCCGCGTACCTCCGTTGTTGTGAACTTCCCGGCATTGGTGATGTTGGTCGTGTAGCCCTGGAAGTTCGCGCAGTGGTAGGCCTTGTGCTCCTCGTGCCACACAACGAACAGGCGCTCTCCGCCCGGGAAGATCAGATCCCGAATCGTCGCCGCGCGCTCGAAATCCATGGCCTTGATCGCCTTCGAGAGTTCGCTTTCGAGGCGCCTGCGGCGCAGTTTCCCGTTGCGTTTAGCCCGGAAGTTATCGGGCAGGGCGGCATAAAGCTCGAAGTTCGCAAGGTTGGTATAGCTGTGCCGGCCAGTGACGACCCACCACATGTTGTTGATGTTGTAGTAAGCGATGCCGGTGTTGATTCGGCCTTTCCGGTCGAAGAACCACACGCGCTGGTCGTGATCGAGCATCACTCCGTCGGCAGACATGAGGTTGCCCGCCATGCCCGGCTCGGCCTTGCGCTTGTCCCAGCCGACGCCCTTGAAGTGGCTGCTTTCGTCGTAGTGCGCCTGGATGCTGTCCATCGCGGTGCGCTCGAGTGGCTTCAGATAGATGCTCCGGCGTTTGGTGTCGAACGTGTAGCAGTCCATGACGTTGCACAAATAGTCGCGGATCCGGCGGCGTGTGCGCTCCATTTGGAGGCGCAGCACGTAGGGCATGATCGCTTCCTTGTTGCTCTCGTACCGTCCGCCGTGGTCCGGCCGCGTCGGAGTGTTCACGCCTTGCCACATCTCAAAATTGATGCAGCGCCCGGTAATTTCGAGCCAGCCTTTCAGCTCGCCCTTGTGACAGCGGCGGAAGTTTCGGGCGAAAGATGTGCTGTACTTCTTGATGTAGTCCTCGGGGATCTCGCAGGTCCAGCCGAGGCGGTTCAGTTGCTGCACGATGCGCGCGAAGACGCCGCGCTTGAATTCGAGCTTCCATGCGTCCGCTGCATCCAAGCCTCCGGCTTCGCGGGCGGCGGCAATGCCGTCTTCCCACAAGCTCAGGCTGGCGTCGCCGAAAGAAACCACACCAGTGCGTTGAATCGTTGCCATTGCTACACCTCCTCGGTTCGGTAAATTTTCTCCATCTCCCACGCGATCTCCGTCGTCCTAATCGCGCTCGTCACCTGCCCCGGCGGGATGTCCGCCAGCCGCGCCACGGTCGCGTCGAACTCTTCCCGCGCCTGCTCCACCAGCCGCGGCGTCAGCGGCTTGTCGGCGTCGATGCGGTCGGCGAGTACGCCCATGTGGTAGAGCCGCAGATCGGGCGCGAGCCGTCCCCAGCAGTCGATCCAGCCGCGGATCGCGGGGGCGATCTCGCACCACTCGGCGCGGGTCGCAAACTGCTCGTCGATCTCGGGCATGCGCATCACGGCGCGGCCGTCGATCTCGTACACCTCGCCCTGGCGCAGCATGTCCATGAGGTTGCGCATGGGACGGGCGATGATGTTGGCCTTGCGCTCGCGTTCGGCGCGCTCGAGGCCGGCTTGCAGCCATCTCGGCAAGGTGGTGGGCTTACGCATCGCACACCTCCACGCAGAACACATTTCCCCGCCCCGGATAGGGCAGCATCACCACACGCACGCGGCCGTTCGCGGCCAGCCGGCGTGCGGCGCGCTTGATGCGCTCTGGGCTGGCGTCGAGCTGGTGCGCCAGATCCACCGCCGAGCGTGGCCCAGCGGCGCAGGCGGCCAGCAGCGCAGCGTCGAGGTGCTCGGCGCGGGCGCTGTACAGGGCCATGCGCGCGGCGTTGGCGCGGCGCAGGTTGTCCGGCGGCGGGATACCGCGCGGTTTGCCCCGAGTGGGCGTGCGCGGCGCCGGCCTGGCATGGGCGGCTAGGCTGGTGATGAGCGAGGCGAGGAGGCCGGTCATGGTGCGCGCCTTACTTGAGGAGGTGGCGCGTGCGGTTGCCCTCGCGCTCGATCACGGTGCCGCGGTCGGTGTGCGTGCGGGTGACGCTGGCCGGCACGGTGGGCGGCGCTTCGGCGGCGGTTGGCGGCAGGGTGTGCGCGGCAGATTCGGTGCTGATCAGACCGCTCCTGACCGCTTGGCCAGTGGCCCGCGCGTAATCGGCCTCCGCCTTGGCGCTGTTAATCACGTTTTGCGCGAGCTCGCTGACCGCCTTGGCGGTGGTGGCGTCGATTTTGCTTTTGCGCACGTCGTCAATCGTCTCGAAGATCACGCTGCGCAGGTCGTCCATGGTTTTCATTGGTGGGGTTCCTCGGGTTGTGCCGCGCGAACGCGGCGGTTGATCTGGCGGTTGAGCGTGCCCACGGCTTGCACAGCCTTGACGATGTGCGCCGGGTAGCGGTGCAGACTGTTGCGCGCCATCAGCTCGGCGCGGGTGATCAGCTCCAGGTTGTCGAGTGCCGCATTGCGTTTGTCGCCATCGCGGAACACCAGCGCGTGGCCCGGCGGCACCGTGTGTCCGGCGGCCTCCCACACCAGGTGGTGAATCCAGCGCCAGTCGGTGGGCTTGTGGCCGCTGTCGGCCACCTTGCGGATGGGGTAGCCGTAGGCGTCCACCGATTCGGTGCCGATCGGGCGCCACAACTGCGCTGCGCGGCCGTTGCGCTCGCCGGGCTGGAAGCGGGTTTGCCGTCCGCCGAGGTCAAGGCCGCGCAGGCCGGCGTTCCAGGTGGCGTGACCGGGCTGGAAGCGCGTGGCATGCCCCGGGTGGCTGGGGTCGTTCATCAGGCTGCGACCGCGCTCCACGATCCATTCGCGCGACTTGCGCAGCCCGCCGCGCTTGACGCCTTGCACGATCTGCTTGTACGTCATGCCCAACAGGTCGGCGCATTCCTGCGCGCTGCGGGTGCCGTACAGGCCGCGTAGTTGCGCGATGCGCTCGGGCGTCCAGACGGCAAGGCCGGCGTCGAGGTGCAGCTTCTTTGCGCGCTGGTTGATCGCGCCGGGGGTGACGCCGATTCGGGCGGCCAGCTCGCGCGTCGGCGTGCGGCCGTACTCGGCGCGCATCAGGGCGTTGTCGGCGGGCGTCCAGGTGTGGCGGGTACGCGTCATGACGTCAGAACGGCATGTCGAGCTCGCGCTCGATGCTCTCGCACGCCAGCGCCATGTAGGCGGCGCCGTCGACCCAGTCGTCCTGGCGGTGCTTGCCCTCGGCGGCACGGGCGAGCTTCAGGAAGACCATGAAGGCCCAGCCGTCAGGCGCGGACAGGCCCGGCCTGGCGTGCGGACCGCGCCACACGTTGAACATCTGCACCGCGCGCGCCATCGAGCGCTCTCCGTCGGCGTTGTCGCGCTCGCTGGCGCGGTTGCCGATGGTGTCGGCGGCTTCGATGAGCAGCTCGGGCGCCGATGGGCGCGCGGACGCAGTGGTGTCGATCTGTATCGTGTTCATGCTTGCTGCACCGTCAGGCACTGGCCGAGCTCGTACGCCTTCGTCAGCGCCTCGCTCGCCTCGTGGGTGTCGACGCAGAAGGTGAGCCCGAGCGCGTGCATTTCGACCTGGCGCACAGCCTCGTAGCTGCCGCGGATCGTCACCGCTTGGTCGTGCTCAAGATAGGTGCCGACGGCCTCGAGCAGATCGGCCAGCGGCACGGTGTCGATGTCGGGCTCGGGGGCGGTGATGAGCTTGTCGACAATGTGGCGCGCGATCTGCACCGGACCATCGACGCAAGGCGCTGCGGCCTCGATCACGGCTGCATCGGCGTGAGGACTCAGGCACGCCATAACTTCGTCAAATGTGTTCACCAGGCCATCCAACTGGCTGGCAAAGAACTTATTGCTTTCGCGCGTCACTTCCAACTGATTGGCCAGTTGCTGCGCCTCGTTGTGCATGGCCTCGTATGCGTGCGTCTTGCTGTCGAGCAGGGTCTGCAGCTTGTCGACCAGGGCTCTTGCGTTGCGCAACTCGGCTCTCGCAACGGCGAGCTCGTCTGCGCTCGTCTGTACGTCAAAGTGGTCGGAGATCGGGTGTCCCATCATGTCCTCGTCGGTGTTTGATCCATGCGGCTGGCGCGGGCTTCGGACCGTGTTGCTGGGACTGCTTGCGCAATCACCCGCGCCATGCGAATAGATGCCCGGTTACGCTCTCCGGGCCTCCGGTACAAAGCTCAGCGCGTCGCGCGTGAGTCCGGTCGTGATAGGGGTTAAGGCGTGCCGAACAGCAGCGGCACGCCGGCCTTGGTGCGGATCAGTTCAACCGTTTCGCGGCAGGCGTCCTCGAGCACACGATCGGCGCGCTGCAGGTCGAACCAGAACTTGATCTCGCCGCTGTTGCGGTCGATGCGGTAGCGCAGCAAGGCCTCGATCGAGTAGGGAGTGCCGCCCGCGAAGGGGCGCAGTCCGAGCGTGAACTTGCGGAACACATCGAGCTTCCCCTTCGTTGCGCTATCGCCTTCTTCGGTGAACTCGAGCTGCACCATGCCGTTGGCGAGGTTGACCGCGCTGCCGTACTTGACCTTGCGGGTTTCCTGCAGCGTCAGCACGAAGTTCAAGACCTCGCCGCCGGCCGGATCCGCGATGTCGCCGAGGTTCGCCTCGAGGAAGAAGCCGAACTCTGCCTGCGTCATCGTTTTGCCGGTCTGCTCAGTCCAGCGCTTCCACTCCTCGGTGAAGCGAGGCTGGAACACCGCGCGGTGGTCGCGCCAGCCGGCCGCGTCTTCTCCGTGGTCGTTGAACACGGCGACTGCCTGAACGCGCTGCTTTGCATAGTCGGCGTCGACGTACACCACGCAGTCGCTCAGGCTGCCGTGGCGCTTGACCTGGGCAATGAAGCTCTCGACGTCGTGCATGGTCGTGGTGCCGTTCTTACGGCCCGGCGCGGCGAGGTGCTCGGTGTGGTGCTTGAGGCTGTAGCCGTCCGGGATGGCGGCCAAATAGCCGTGTTCCGAGTTGGACAGGACGAACGGCTTGCGGGCCATTTGCTCGATGTGCTCAACGGCGCCGGTGTGTGCGATCTCTTCCATTTGCGGTCCTTGCAGGGTGAGGTTGTGGTGGTGGTGGTAGTAGGTCATCCGACCTTGCGAAGCGATTCGGGATGGATGACGGGTTCAGCAGAAACCGCCTTCAGCTCGAGATCCGCCTGGCGCGGATCGCGCGCCTGCAGGTTTCCTTCGGGGGTGCCGTACAGGATGGTTTCGCCGACAGGCAGCTCGGGGAGCTTTGCGCGCACCTTGTCGCTGATCACATAGGTGCCGGGGATCTTGGCGGCGGGCTTGATGCTGAGCTCGATCGTCAGCTTTGCCGGTTTGCCGGTCTCATCGACCGCACGGACGGCCTTTGCAAGTTCGTCTGCGCAGTCATCCAGGATCTGGCCGCGGCGGATTTCGCGGAGGGTTTCGAAGAACGGGCGAGTGGCCATGGTGATGCTCCTTTCAGTGATGTGGCTTGCCTTGCCCGCAAGCCGTGGGCGAATTCGTGTGGCCGTCTTTCCGGCCTGTCCAGTCGTGCCCGCCGCATTTGCACGGTGCAGACCGCACACCGAAGGGAGGCGCTCGTCACCACGTCACGACTTGCCGGTGTTACATCCCCACCGCCGGCCGGGGTTGTCATGAATCGACGTTGTCAGGGTGTGGCGTCGGCCACGTGAGTCCGGTTGCGATCGGCTGCGGCGATGCCGCGCTCGGTGGCCGCGTCGTGGGCCTCGAGCAAGCCGTAGCCGACGACGGCCAGCGCAACCGCCAGCCAGCGCGCCCAGCGCGGCAGCGGGTTGCCCTGCGTGCTGTGGCTACGCACCTGGCGCCACCGCTGCGGGCGGTTCCAGTCGGGGTGTGGGTTCATGTTCACGACTTCCTCCATGCGATCGCGGCCAGACCGGCGCTGATCAGCGCCAGCGTGCCGGGCTCGGGAATGTGGTGCGCCTGGTGCTGCGTTTGCGGCAGCGGTGCTGCCTGGGGGCCGGTGCGCGGCAGCAGGGTGACGGCGCCATCGGGTTCGGCCTCGGTGCAGTCCTTGCCGGTGCCGATGCAGGGCGGCAGATCGACGCGCACGTCGGGTGCCGCGTGGCCGATCGGATCCGGGCGCACCGTGGCTGCTGCAGGCCGGTACATCTCGGCCGGCGTAGCGCTGACCAGACCGGCGCCGATGGCGCACACCAGTAGCAGCGTGCCGACGCTGCCTTCCAGGCGGCCCAGCCGGCGCTGGCGGCGCATGGATCCGGGCGGCAGGTATCGGGTGCGGTTCATGCGCGTCTCCCGGCGAGCTTGCGCAGGGCGGTCTCGATCGGTACGCCGGCGGCGGCCATGCGGCATGCGGCGGCGTAGGTTGTGATGTGGCCGGCCTTGGCGGACCACGCTGTCAGGTCGACGTAGTCGCGCAGCAGCGCGTTGATTCGGCGGGTCATCACACCACCTCGTCGGCGCCGATGCGCTCGAGGTCATACGTGACCGCCACGTTGAGCAGCAGCCCGGCGCCGCGATCGCACTCTGCGGCGATGGCCTCCAGCCCGCGCGCCAGGCGGCGCAGTTGCGCCGGGGACAGCTCGGCGCCGTCGCCGGGCAGGTTGTGCACACACGCCAGCGGCGCGCCGTGGCGGTCTTTGGTGTGCTTGACGATCAAGGTGCGGTTCATGGTCGGCGGCTCCGGTGGTGGCCCGGATCGCTCCGGGCCGGTGGCGTTAATTGGCGGCGAGCATCTCGGCGTTGGCCTTGGCGTACAGCGCCTGGGCCTTTTTCCACAGGTAATCGCTGCCGGTGGCGATCGCGCGGGCTTCGGTCCATTGGGCGGCGATCAGCAGGCCGTGTGCGAAGGGGGTGATGTTCTGGTTCATGGTTTGCGCTCCCGGTGGTTGGTGGTTGGTGCTGCGTTGGTTGAATACTAGGGCCGCTAGTTCTTTAAGTCAATAGCGCCCCTAGTATTCTTGCGAAAAAAAAAGCCCACACTCGGTGGGCTGTTCGGTGATGCGTGTCGGGCGGACCTACAGCCAGCCGAAACCCTTGCTCATGAGGGCGGCGAGCCCGAGCGCGGCGGTGATCAGGGCGCCGAACAGGATGCGGAAGTTGGTCTCGTCGGCGCGTCGCAGCTCGCGCACGTCGGCCTTGACCTCTGTGAGGTCGGCCTGGATGTGTTCGACGTGCGACTCGAGGCGGGCAATGCGGGCTTCCATCGGTGGCTCTCCGGCGCCGTCGGAATACCTGGGCGCGCGTGGGTTGATGTGGGCCAGTTTAAGCGTCATCGCGGATGTAGTGCAATTCGGCGTAGGTGCACCGCTCGCAGTAGTGCACACGCATGCGCAGGTGCGCAGGGCTGACGACCAGCGGCGCGCTGGCATCGGGATCGGTGGCGAGGATGGGTTCCGCCGCCCATGGGGGCGAGACCGGGAGGGCGATCAGCTCCGGGAAGATGATGAGCGCGCCATGCCCGTAGCGGCACGAGAACGGGGACGATTTGTGCCAGGTGGGCGTGCCGTCGTCGGGCTCGGGCGGGTCGAGCGCGTGGGGTGACTCGATCACAGCCGCCGCCCGTTCCAGGCCCAGACGACGCGGCCCAGCACGCGCAGTTGCGCGCGCTCGCCATTTTCGACCACCACCGGGTCGTACAGCGGGTTGTCGCTCTTGATGATCACGGCGCCGTCGGTGATGCGGCGCTGGATGCGCTTGACGTACAGCTCGTTGTTGAGGGCGAGCACATAGACGGCGTCCAGGCGGATGTCGTGCACGCCACGGTCGACCAGCAGCACGTCGCCGTCGGCGAAGGTGGGCGCCATCGAATCGCCATAGGCCGAGAGCACGGCGAGATTGTTCGACGACGACAGCGCCGGCAACTGGGCGCGCACCCATCCGCGCGCCAGGCGCAGCGTATCGACCACGGTGTCGTGCTCGGGCTGCTGAAAGCCGGCGCCCATGGATGCGCGCGCATCGAACACCTGGACGGCGATCGTGTCGCGGTCGATGAAAGGGCGCGCACCGGGCTCGTGGGTCTCGGGTGCGAGTGGCGCCCGGGCGGCTGGGGGTTTCAAGGATGCAGCAAGCCGTGGACTGAAGTCGGCAACTTCGCACTGCAGGCCGCGGGCAAACTTCAATGCGGCATCGAGATTCAGTGCAGACTTTCCATTGAGATACTGCCACACCATGCCTTGCGTGCCGATGTCGAACTGCTGGCCGAAGGCCAGCTGTGAAAGTTTGTTTGGGCCAGCGTTCACCCGCTCGTAGATGGCGCGCAGCTTTGCTGCCTCTTCGAGGTGTATCGGTTCAATCTTCGCCCGCCGCTGTTCGTCCATGCGTGAATCATAAGGCGCACTAATAAACGCGCAACGAGATGCGCTATTGCTTTTGGCGAATAGGGGCGCTAGTATCTCACTCATGAACAACGTCTCCAAAATCCGCCGCCTGTTCGGGCTCTCGCAGAAGGACTTCGGCGAGGCCATCGGCGTGACGCAGGGCAACGTTTCGCACTACGAGCAGGGGCGTCAGGAAATGCCCCCCGCCGTCGCCCGCCGCGTGATCGCCGCCGCCTCCGAGCGCGGCCTCGCCCTGCGCTGGGACGACATCTACGGCGACCCGGCCGCAGTGCCGTCGGACGCCACAGAACACCACGAGGCCGCGTGACGTGATCTTCCCGCCGGCTACTGCGCCTCGTCCCGTCGCACGTGCGCAAACACTCTGATCGCGAACATGGCAACTGCAAAAGACATCCACGCCGACAGCACGAATAGGTCGAAGAGGTCGTCGCGCGTGATGACGGTGCTTACCGCGCCGCTCGAGGGCGTGCTGTCTCGGAAGCGGCTGTTCGCAATCATCAGCAAGGCCACCGGCAAGCCGGCTGTGGACACGTTCGTGATCACGTTGAGCAGCTTGGTGCTGAACGCATGGCTTCTGTACTGGATGTACCTCATCGTTTTCCTCGCGATCCTGAATCTGGTCAACGTAGCGATTCCGATGATGACGGTGAAGACGTTGGCCCAAGTGGCGACGTGGCTGTGCCAGTTGATGCTTTCCATGGCGCGCTCCGGTGGTGATGAACATGGTGAGTGAGATCTCCAATTCTATCCGCATGGGGCGCGCCGCCCGTTTTCCCCTCTCCCTGCACCTCCTCTCGGGGAAGTTCGAGCCGGCTGTGGCGTTGGTCGCGGCCGGCTCACTTTTTTTGCAGGGCAAGGCGTTTCGTTTCTGACGGTTCAACGATAAGCGCGGGCACTGATAACCGCGCACAACTGCCGATAGGAGGTTGCATCCATGGTTATCGAACAAGATCACGTCCAGCTCACACTGGACATGGACCCGGGCCTGGCCGAGCGCTATAGCTCGCTCAAGGAGTGCGTGGCAGCCGGAGTGTATCGGCAGGGCCTGAAGCGCGCGGCGAGCAAGCTGTTCGTCTATCCGGGCAACCTGAGCGTGATGCTGTCGGGTGATGGCCAGCGGCATTTCGACCTCGATCTGCTGGAGCAGTACATCGAGGCCTTTGACGATGTCACGCCCGTCCTCTATCTGGTGGCCAAGTACTGCGGCGACCGCATGGCCGACCAGTCCGACGCGCTGCAGCGGGTGCAGTCGCTGCTCGAGCAGCTGCCGGGCCTGCTGGATGCGGCGGGCGTGAAGCATTCCAAGGGCAAGCGGGGAGGGCGCTGACGATGGCGGACTTCGCCGACCTGGGCGCCGCCCGAGAGCAGCAGGATCTCGCCCTCGCGCTTGCCCAACGCAAGCCCGCCGGCCCGGCGCCGACGGGGTATTGCCTGTGCTGTGGCGAGGCCGTGGACGATGGCCGCCGCTGGTGTGATGCGGATTGCCGTGATGACTGGCAGGCGGGGCGCCCTGCGTAATGGCGACCAGTCTGCAGGACGTCATAGACCAGATGGCAGAGGCCGATATTGCCGGCCTGTCTGCCGGGGATCTGGTCGCGGATGGCAAGTACCACCGATTCCGGCCCGAGAGCGAGCGCAAGCGCAAGAAGTCCGCCTGGTACATCCTCTTCGAGCATGTGACCAAGTCGGGGCGCGCCGTGCTGAACGGGGCGTTCGGCAAGGGGCCGGACGCGTACAAGGTGCGCATGTCGGACGGCGGCATGTCGGTCGAGGAGCGTGCCGAGCTGCAGCGCGCGCGCAAGGAGGCCGAGAAGCGCGCGGCGATGGAGCGCAAGACCGAGGCGCAGCGTGCGGCCGAGAAGGCAAAGCGGCTGTGGGGCCTGGCGCACGAGGAGGGCGCGAGTGCGTACCTCGAGCGCAAGCAGGTGCGTGCCTACGGGCTGCGGTTTCTGAATGGATCGGTGCTGGTACCGGTGCGCAACATCGAGGGCGCGCTGGCCGGGTGCCAGTACATCGACGCCGAGGGCGGCAAGCGCTTTAACACCGGGATGGAGAAGCTCGGCGCGTTCCATACGCTGGGCAATGCGGCCGAGGCCGACACGATCCTGTTCGGCGAGGGCTACGCGACCTGCGCGTCGGCGCACCAGGCCACGCGCTGGCCGGTGGTGTGCTGCTTCGACTCGGGCAACCTGGAGCCGGTGGTCGCGGGCTTTCGCAAGCTGTTTCCCGCTGCCCGCTTCGTGCTGCTGGCCGACGATGACCGCCACCTGCGACGTCGGCTGCGCGAGCGCATGGAGCGGGTTGGCGTGCCGGGCAAGGTCGAGCCGGATGGGGTGGCGCATGTGTTCCACCTGCCGCCGGCCGAAGGTGCCGCGGAAGGGGTGCAACTGCGGGTGCGGGCGTGGTTCGAGGATCACGCGGGTAGCAAGCGCATTGGCTTCTCGGTGCAGCGTGGCGATGCCGAGGCTCGCACCTGGCACCTGGAGAACGCGGGCCGGGCTGCGTGCGCACTGGTCGCAAAGAAGCACAACTGCCTCGTGGCCGTCCCGAGCTTTGCCGCCGATGATGCGGCCGGTACCGACTTCAATGACGTGCATCTGGCCGAAGGGCTGGGGGTGGTGCGCTCGCAGATCCTGAACACGATCGCGGCCTTCGAGGAGGCGGCCAAGCGTGGCAGCGACAAGCCGCCGGCTGATCTGCCGCCGGCGCAGCGTTCTTCCGGGGTGGGTGCGTCGTGGCGCGATCGCCTGCTGGTGCGCAAGGGCGAGCTTGCGGGCTGCCTGGCCAACGTGATCGAGATCATCCTGAACGATCCGGCGTGGTCGGGCGTGCTGGCCTACAACGAGTTCTCGTTGCGCATCGAGAAGCGCAAGGCGCTGCCGGCCGGATCTGCCGAGCTGGGGATCTGGGGCGACAGCGACGACGTCGCTGTCGTGCTGTGGCTGACCCAGCACTACGGCATCACGCCCAAGCCCGCCGACGTCGCCCAGGCGGTGGAGTACGTGGCCAAGCAGCATCCGTGGCACCCGGTGCGCGAGTGGTTGCGCACGTTGCGCTGGGATGGGGTCAAGCGCCTGCCCGGGTGGCTGGCGCGCTGCTACGGGGTGGAGAAGAACCCGTACACCGCACGCGTGGGCACGTGGTTCGCAGTGGGCATGGTGGCGCGCGTGATGCGGCCCGGCGCCAAGTTCGATTACTGCCTGATCCTCGAAGGCGCGCAGGGCCGCGGCAAGTCGACCTCGCTCGCGGTGTTGGGTGGGCAGTGGTACTCCGACCAGGAACTCGACCTGCGCAACAAGGACGCCATGGCATCGCTGCCGGGCGTGTGGCTGCAGGAGTTCTCCGAGCTGGGCGCACTGACTCGGCACGAGGCGCATCAGCAGAAGTCGTTCCTGTCCCGAACGGATGACCGCTTCCGGCCCACGTATGGCCGCCACGTGATGACGGTGCCGCGCCAGACGGCGTTCTCGGGCTCGGTCAATGACTGGGAGTGGAACAAGGACCCGACCGGCGGCCGGCGGTTCTGGCCGATCGAAGTGGGCAACATCGATATCACCTGGCTGCTGCAGGAGCGCGAGCAGCTCTTCGCCGAGGCGCTGCACCGCTACGACGCGGGCGAGCGCTACCACCCGACGCAGCAGGAACAGCGCGAGATCTTCGACCCCGAGCAGTTGAAGCGCGAGGCGCAAGACTCGCTGCAGGACGCGATCGCCGAGTGGGTCGAGAAGCGGCCGTCGACCATGGAGTTCTCGAAAGCCGAAGTGATGATGGACGGGCTGAAGATCGAGCCCGGGAAGATGACGCGCGATCTGGACACGCGCGTCGGCATCGCACTCAGGAAGCTGGGCTGCAAGCGCATAGAGAAGCGCACGAACGCGACCAGCCGTTACTGGTACCTACCCCCTGAGAAGACGACGATCGCGGCGCCTGCGCCCGTTCCTGCGGTCTCTGGTGGGGTTGTGGCCACGTCGCCAGCCGCTGCGCTGCCGGCGCAGCAGTGGACGGGGGAAGACGACTATGTCGATTTCTGACCGCGCCACGCCCGAGGTTAGGAAGGTTGGGAGCAGGTTGGGAAGCCTGCAACCCGCGCCAGCACTGGGAGTTCCTAACCTTCCTAACCTTCCTAACCTGTTTTCAAACTCCATGCGGGCGCGCGTGTACACATGCGTGCATGCAGGCGAGCGGGCGCACGCACTCACGCGCTCGCGCGCGCATTACGGTTTAGAAACTAGGTTAGGAAGGTTAGGAAGGTTAGGAACCACCAGCAACGGCGCGGGGTTTGAGGTTCCTAACCTGTTCCTAACCTCCGTTTTCGTTGAGGAGGTTAGGAACATGGAAGGTCTGGTCATCCGTCTGCGGGCCCTGGTGCGCCGCGTGATCCCGATCCTGCGCACCGCTGGCTGGGAAGAGGCCGATCTGCGCGCCATCAGCCCGTCGATCCGGGCCGCAGTCGTCGCCGCCGACGAGCCCGCCCTGCGCCGCTGGTGCGCCTGGCTGTCCGCCAAGCTGCCGACGATCGAGCAAGGTCAGGGCGCCGTTCCGGTGCTGTCGTTCGATGCCGAGCAGCGCCTGGCGGATGCGCACTGGAACAGGAGGGCAGGGTGATGGTTGCGAGGATCAAGGTCGATACGACTGACCTGGAACGATTCGCTCGTCAGTTCGGCGAGCAGGGCGCGAAGCAGATCAAGTACGCGATGGCGCGCACGCTCACGGCCCTGGCGAAGAAGGGGCAGAAGGCGATCGAGCAGCAGATCGGCGGCGTGTTCAGCAACGCGACGCCATGGGTCAGGAAGAGCGTCTTCGTCACCGCCGCGCGGATCAGCAGTATCGAGGCGACGGTGGGCATCAAAGACCAGGGCGCGCGCGCCACGCCGGCGCACTACCTGCGCGAGCACATCAACGCCGGGGAGCGCGGCAACAAGCCGATGGAACTGGCCATGCGCAGCATGGGCATTCTGCCTGCCGGCTGGCTGGCAGTGCCGTCGAAGGATGGGGTGCAGCGTGACGCCTACGGCAACGTCAGCAAGGCAACGCTCGGCCGCATCCTGCGCGCCCTCAGCCAGAAGCAAACCACGACGCGAGGCGCGATCGCCTCGCGCGTCTTCGTGCTCAAGCCAGGGGTGAGAAGCCACCTCGCGCCGGGTATCTGGTCGGCCACGCGCGTCGGCGACCAGAGCGTGATCAAGCCCGTCTTCCTGTTCGTCAATGAAGCGAGCTATCGAAGGGTGCTCGACCTTGAGGAGATCGTCGGCGATGTCGTGACGCGCGAGTTCGATACCGAGTTCCGCGCCGCGTTCGACGAGGCAATGAGGACTGCGCGATGACTGCGTACGGGTCCTTCCAGGCCTGCTCCACCACGGGTAATCGC
>JAGPES010000341.1:0-1429 GCA_018057015.1 Pseudomonadales bacterium
GCTATCGCCAGTGGACGCACGTCAAGAGCATGACGATCAATCAGGGCCACGCCCTGTACGACACGTTCGGCGGCATCCATCACTTGTATGCCAGCAGGAAGGCCGAACAGGGCTACAAGAGCGGCAAGTTTGCCGATGGCTCCGTGATCGCCTTCGACTTGCTGGAAGCGAAGGCCGTCGACAACACCGTGCAGGAAGGCGCCCGCAAAGTCCTGGGTGTGATGCACAAGGACGCCAGGAAGTACAAGGACACAGGCGGCTGGGGCTTCGAGGGATTCAAGGGCGACTCGAAGACCGAGCGCGCAGTCGGCAAGAACGCCGCGACGGTGTGCTTCCAATGCCACACCGCGCAGAAGAACAGTGACTACGTCTTCTCCACGTTCAGGAAGTGACCTCATGCATGGCGCCCGGGTGCGAACGCCGGCAACGCGCAGAGTGTTCGGTATGGATCCGCCCGGTCAGCCGGCGCCGCCATGGACGACGCGCGAGTGGTTTGGCATCGACGACGCGGTGCAACTTCCCGACTTGCGCGGCAAGGTTGTGGTGTTGCATGCATTCCAGATGCTGTGTCCGGCTTGCGTGCACCATGGGCTGCCGCAGGCGCAGCGCATCCATGCGACGTTCGCTGCGGCGGACGTCGCGGTGATCGGACTGCACACGGTGTTCGAACATCACGCGGCGATGACGCCCGTCTCGCTGCAGGCGTTTCTGCACGAGTACCGCATCGCCTTTCCAGTCGGCGTGGATGCGCCGAGCGCCGATGCGCGAAACCCGATTCCGGTCACGATGCAGGCCTACGGCATGCAGGGAACGCCGAGCATGGTGCTGATCGACCGGAACGGGCACTTGCGACAGCACGCGTTCGGCGCCGTGGAGGATCTGGCTCTGGGGGCTGCCATCGCGACGCTCATCGCAGAAGGCGACTGATTCGAGTCGCTCTGGAGACTCGGTCAGTCAACGCGCCGCACGGCTTCGACACGACGGATCGCTACGCCCGCATTGGAGCTGTGAGTGACGGTCAAGAACCGCGGGTATTTGCCGCGGGCGCAGGGATCGCCGTTCGCGAGCGGTTTCGATGGGTGTGATGCAGGCGTCGCCATCTTGAACACGTGCACGTGTTCAAGATGGCGCGGCGTGCCGCTGGCGGGGCGTGGCTGGGGGTTCTGTAAGGCGGGCAAGACGCGCGATCACGTGGTCGTGACCCGGGTGCCCGCGATGGCGGTCGGCGATTCAATAATCCGCGCGCCGAAGTAAAGCAAAGCGCGACGACGGGGCTCACCTGGCAGTTTGTTCCGTCGCCGCGCTCCCGCGCCAGGGTGCCGAGATGCGCCCGGGTGCGACGCGCAGTATTGCATCCGTCGCGCCCGGCGTCCATCGCGCTTTCGGTATTTGCCGAGAGCGTCGATGCCCGATACAGGTCGGATGTACC
>JAGPES010000341.1:1529-4209 GCA_018057015.1 Pseudomonadales bacterium
CGATTCGGCTTCGTGCGTCATCGTCCCTGGAACCCCGGCCTGGCCGATCGATCGGCCAGGCACTGCCTCAGTCCCCCCGATGACCCTTGGCCCTGAACTCGAAGCCCGGATCCTGCGCCTCTATCACGTGGAGAGGTGGCGACTGAACACCATCGCCCACCAGTTGCGGGTCCACCATTCTGCCGTGCAGCGGGTGATCGTGCGCGCGGGCCTGCCCTATGCCAGCACCGCGCTGCGAGCCTCGGCCGTGGACGTGTACGTGCCCTTCATCCTCGAGACACTGAAGCAGTTCCCGACGCTGACCGCCACGCGCCTGTTCGTCATGGTGCGCGAGCGCGGTTACCGGGGCAGTGCCAGCCAGTTCCGGCACCGCGTCGCGCTGCTGCGGCCGCGCCCGGTCGCCGAGGCGTACCTGCGGCTTCGCACGTTGCCCGGCGAGCAAGGGCAGGTCGACTGGGGGCACTTCGGTCACCTGCAGATCGGTCGGGCCCGCCGTCCTTTGATGGCCTTCGTGATGGTGCTGAGCTTCTCGCGGCGCCTCTACCTGCGCTTCTTCCTCGATGCCCGCATGGCGAGCTTCCTCGCCGGCCACGCGGCTGCCTTCGCGGCGTTCAACGGTTGCCCGCGGGTCATCCTCTACGATAACCTCAAGAGCGCCGTGCTCGAACGCAATGGCGACGCGATCCGCTTCAACCCGACGCTGCTCGCCTTCGCCGCGCTCCATCGTTTCGAGCCCCGCCCGGTCGCGGTCGCCCGCGGCAACGAGAAGGGGCGGGTCGAACGCGCGATTCGGTATGTACGCGACGCCTTCTTTG
This sequence comes from Pseudomonadales bacterium, assembly GCA_018057015.1. Taxonomy (GTDB): domain Bacteria; phylum Pseudomonadota; class Gammaproteobacteria; order Pseudomonadales; family UBA5518; genus UBA5518. The sequence continues at coordinate 2,345 of JAGPES010000341.1, forward strand.
CGGCCAGATCGTTCACCGATCTCGACGACCTGAACGCACAGGCCGCCGTCTGGTGCGCGGGGCCGGCCGCAGCGCGGCCGTGCCCCGAGGACACCCGCATCAGCGTGGCCGAAGCGTTCGAGCAGGAGCGCCCGCTGTTGCTCGCGCTTCCCGCCAATCCCTTCACCGGGCACGAACGAATCGAGGTTCAGATCGGCAAGACGCCTTACGCCCGGTTCGACCTGAACGACTACTCGGTACCGCACACCCACGTGCGCCGCACCCTGACGGTACTCGCCGACACTGCGGGGGTTCGCATCGTCGATGGCGTCACGGTACTGGCGACCCACGCCCGCAGCTACGACCGCGGCGCCCAGATCGAGGATCCCGGACACTTGCAGGACCTCGTCGATCATAAGCGGGGCGCCCGCCAGCATCGCGTCACCGATGTGCTGATCCACGCCGTGCCGCCGATCCGCGATCTGCTCGTCGCCGCCGCAGCGCGGGGCTACAACCTCGGCTCGATCACGGCGGCACTCGCCCGCATTCGCCAGCAGTGCACGGTCACCGAACTGCATGCGGCCGTCCTCGAAGCGATCCAGCGCGACGTGCCGCACCCCAACGCCGTTCGCCTCGCCCTTGACCGCCGGCGCGACGAGCGCGGGCTGCCCCTCGTCGTGACGCTGCCCGCGCACCTGCAGCAGCGCGACGTCATCGTCACGCCGCACCCCCTCGATTCCTATGACCGGCTCACCGAGCAGCGAACCGATGACGACACCGCCGATGCCTGACCTGCGCCAGCGCGCCCACGCGCTTCGTCTGCCCGGCCTCATCGCCCACTGGGACGAAGCGAGCCACGCCGACTGGGTTCCCTGCCTCCTCAGCTGGGAGGAAGACGAACGCGCCCGCCGCAGCATGGAGCGGCGTCTGCGCTGCTCCGGGCTCGGCACCTTCAAGCCGATCGCCGACTTCGACTGGCACTGGCCCACCCGGTGCGATCGCCCGGCGATCGAGGAACTGATGAGCCTGCAGTTCATGACGGAAGCCGCCAACGCCATCGTCGTCGGTCCCAACGGGCTGGGCAAGTCCACCATCGCCCGCAACGTCGCCTACCAGGCCCTCATCGCCGGCCACACCGTGCACTTCGCCAACGCGAGCGCCTTGCTGACCAGTCTCGCCGCGATCGACAGCGCCTCCGTCCTGGCTCGCCGGCTTCGCTACTACGCGCGCTTCGACCTGCTCTGCATCGACGAGGTCGGCTATCTCTCTTACTCGAACCGCGCCGCCGATCTGCTGTTCGAGCTGACCAACCGGCGCTACGAGAAGAAGAGCACCCTCGTCACCACCAACAAACCCTTCGCCGAGTGGCACGAGGTCTTCCCCAACGCCGCCTGCGTCGTCTCGCTCGTCGATCGCCTCACCCACAACGCCGAGGTCATCGCGCTCGAGGGCGAGTCCTACCGGCTCAAGGAAGCCAAGGAGCGTGCCGAGCAACGTGCCCAGCGACGCCGGCGAAAGAAGCCATGACGACATCACGCATGACCCGGTTCCAGCTGCCAGACCACTGGACCCCGGCGCAGGCCCTCGCCGTCTTCGAGATGATCGACCTCATCCGCGATCAGCTCTGGAGCCACTACGCCGACGACATCCAGCGCGCCATCCGCGAGGATCGACTGCACCTCGACCCTCGCCAGCTCTCCTTCCCGATCGATCAAGACAACGATCCGTTCTGATCGACGATCAACACATCGCGACCGGCCCCAGGGTCTGGCTACTCCGCGGCAAATACCCGCGGTTCCTGGCAGCCACTAACACTACGTGCACCTTGTGTTTCTTCAGCCTCAATTGGCTGGCTATGTCCAGGACGCACACACGCCCTTGCATGA
>JAGPES010000342.1 GCA_018057015.1 Pseudomonadales bacterium
GAACGAGGAAACCGAGCTGCTCGCGCTGCTCGCCGACGGCGAGTTCCGCTCCGGCGAGTGGCTGGCGGGGCGGCTGGGCATCTCGCGCGCCGCGATCTGGAAGCGCGTGGGCAAGCTGGCCGGGCGCGGCATCGGGCTCGAGCGCGTGAGCGGGCGCGGTTACCGCGTCCCGGGCGGCATCGAGCTGCTCGAGCGCGAGCGCATCGCCGCCGCGCTGCCGCAGCGCGTGCGGGCGCAGGTGTCGCGCCTCGAGCTGCGCCGCGTGGTGGATTCGACCAACGCGCTGGTGCTGGCAGGCTTGCGCGCGGGCACGCTGGGCCACGGCGCCGTGGTGTTCGCCGAGCAGCAGACCAGCGGCCGCGGCCGCCGCGGGCGCAGCTGGGTGAGCCCCTTCGGGCGCAACATCTACTGCTCGTTCGCGTGGCGCTTCGATGCCGGCGTCGCGGCGCTGGAAGGCCTGAGCCTGGTGATCGGCATGGGCGCGGTGCGGGCACTCGAGCAGCTGGGCGTGCCCGGCGTGCAGCTCAAGTGGCCCAACGACCTGGTGGCCGGCGCGGCGAAGCTGGGCGGCGTCCTGATCGAGATCGACGGCGAGCTCGCGGGTCCCGTCACCGCGGTGGTCGGCATCGGCGTCAACCTCGGCATGCCGCCGGACGCCGGCGCGGCGATCGGGCAGTCCTGGACCGATCTCGAGACGGTGTGCGGGCGGCGCATCGGGCGCAACGCGCTGGCCGCCGCGCTGCTGGAGTCCTGCTTTGGTATCCTCGCCGACTTCGCGCGCCAGGGCTTCCCCCATTTCGCGCCGGAGTGGGAGCGGGTCGATGCGCTGCGCGGGCTGGCGGTCTCGGTATCCGCGGGCGCTGGCGCGAGCCTGCACGGCGTGGCCGACGGTATCGACGTGGGCGGCGCGCTGCGCTTGCGCACCCCGGAGGGGGAACGGTTGCTGAGCGGTGGCGAGATAAGCGTGAGGCGAGACAATTGATCCTCGAGCTCGACATCGGCAACACGCGCTGCAAGTGGCGGCTGGTCGGCGCGCAGGTGCCGGCCGCGCGTGACGGCGCGTGCGCTGTCGACGAACTGGCAGCGGTCCTGGCGGCGTTGCCGGAGCGCGCGGCGATCGCGCGCGTGCGCGCCGGCTGCGTGCGCGGGCCGCAGGTGGAAGCGACAGTGCGCGCGGCGGTGCAGGACGCGCTGGGGCTGGAGACCGCCTTCGCCCGCTCGCAGGCTGCTGCCGGCGGGGTGCGCAACGCCTACGCGGAGCCGCAACGTCTCGGCGTCGATCGCTGGCTCGCCATGCTGGCCGGCTTCGCCGAGGTTGGCGGCGCGGTCTGCGTGCTGGATTGCGGCAGCGCGATCACGGCCGACCTGGTCGATGGCGACGGCGAGCACCGCGGCGGCTACATTGCGCCGGGCCTGGCGATGATGCGCGCCAGCCTGCTGGTCGCCACGGACCGGGTTCGTTTCGATGCCGCGCTGGCCGCAACGGGGGCGGCGCCGGGCCGCAACACGGGCGAGGCCGTCGGCGGCGGCACGCTGCTGGCCGCGGCCGGCTTCCTGCGCGGCGCGCGCGAGCGTTTCGGGCAGGCCTGTCCCGGGGCGGTGGTGCTGCTGACCGGCGGCGATGCCGGGGCCATCGCGTCCTGCCTGGATTTCCCGTTACGCATCCGCCCGCAGCTGGTGCTCGACGGCCTCGGCCGGGCCCTGCCCTGATGCGCCGCCTGTTCCTGGTGCTGCTGGTCGCCAACGCGCTCTGCGCGGTCTGGATCCTGTTGTCGCCGCGTGACAGCGCCGAGGGTGGCGGGCACCGGCCGGCGGCGCCGGCCTATGCCGTCAGGCTGGAATTTGCGAGTGAGTACTCACATGCGCCGGAGAGTGCTGCGTCCGTCCCGCCACAGGCTCCTGCTCCGGGAAGCCATGTGCCAGCGGCATCGGCGCCTGCTGCCGAAGGCGATTCCGTGCCCGAATCGGCGGCGGCTGTCGAGGCGGCCGTTATGCCCGGGGCGGATGCCGGGGCAGGCGTCCAGGGGCCTGGAGAAACCGCGCCTCCCGAAGACAGCGACGAGCAGCCGGACGGTGCCGGCGGGACCACGGCGCCGGAATCAGCCGCTGCGGCCGACGCGCCGCCGCGCGATTGCGTGAGGATCGGGCCACTGCCCGACGCCGCCGCGGGCGAGCGCATGCGCCAGCGCGTGCGCGAATGGTTGCCCGCGGCGCGCCTGGAGGAAGGGGAGGCGCCCGATCGCAGTTCCTACTGGGTGCACATCCCGCCGCGCGCATCCGACGACGAAGCCAGGGCCGTGGTGCGCGCGCTGACGGCGCAGCGCATCGAGAGCTTCGTGATCCGCGACGAGCCGGCGCTGCGGCATGGCGTCTCGCTGGGGGTGTTCCGCGACGCCGTGAGCGCGCAGGAACTGCGCGAGCGCCTGCAGGGCATCGGTTACCCGGTGGCGATCCACGAACAGGCACGGACCCGGCGGGCGTTCTTCCTGGTCGGCGCGGCGGACGCCGATGCGGTCGTGGCGCCGGCGCTGGTCGAGGCGGTCGCGGCCGCGGCGCCCGAGGCGCGCGTCGCGCCGGCGGTTTGCGACGGCATTGCACCCGCGCCGGCCTCCGACTAAACTTCGCGCCCCGCCGCCCGGCGGACCGGGATGAAAGCGCCCGCTGGCGTAGCTCAATTGGTAGAGCAGCTGATTTGTAATCAGCCGGTTGGGGGTTCAATTCCTCTCGCCAGCTCCATTCTCCGCAAGAACGGACGGTAAGGCGCTGCTAACGGGCGCGGGAAACTGGAAAAACAGCCCCGTTTCTCGCGCACTTGGGCGGACATTACCGGGGCGTGGTGCCGCTCGGCACGATGGTTCCTGCGACGTGGAACTGCCCTATACTGCGGGCGGTACCGGCACAAACCGCAGAATAGGGGGCGTCGGCTCTTTGGAGTGGAACGATGGAAAGAGTGATCAAGGTCATTGCCGTGTGGGACGACGAGGCGCAAGTCTGGGTCGCGCACAGCCGTGATGTGCATGGGCTCGCCATTGAAGCGCCGACGCAGGAAGAACTCGGACGCAAGCTTGCTGTTGTCGTTCCCGAACTGATCGAACTGAACGGGCTGGCGGATGATCGCCATGTCCCCATCGAACTTCTCATCCGGGGTCAGCGCCGAATTTCTGCCGCCTGCTGATGCCGCCGCAGTCTTTCACGCCGCAACTCAGGGAACTGCTTCGTGCGGGCGGCTGCACATTTCATCGCCAAGGCAAGGGTGACCATGAAATCTGGTACAGCCCTGTCACCAAACGCTATGTGACCGTGGATGGCAAGTGCACGTCGCGCCACACGGCGAACGGCGCGCTCAAGGAGGCGGGCCTTCCCAAGGCGTTCTGATCCGGCGCGCTTTACCCGCCCGCGCGAAGGACAGTTGTCGGATGGCGATCTGGCTGCTCTGGAATGGTGGCTGGCGGTGGGATCCCGATGCGGAGCGGCGCAGGCCGAAGCCGGCCTCGGCGATGCGAATACGTGATAAATGCAGCCTGGGCGCAGGAAGCTCCCGCGCGCATGTTGACAGGAGCGGGGCATGCGAAGAGAATGCCCGGCTCTTTCAGGTGGGGTTCCCGAGCGGTCAAAGGGATCAGACTGTAAATCTGACGCGCAAGCTTCGCTGGTTCGAATCCAGCCCCCACCACCATTCGGCAGGCAGTACTTCCCCCGTGCGGGGCGCGCAACTGGTGCAGCGCAGCGGGAAGGCGCATCCGGAAGGCGGGTATAGTTCAATGGTAGAACCTCAGCCTTCCAAGCTGATGGTGCGGGTTCGATTCCCGCTACCCGCTCCAGCGCTGCGGTGCCGGCGGAATGGATCTTGAAGAATCGTGAAGGGTGGAACGGTCGGCCAGTGGTTTCGGGAAGGAGGTCGGCAGGGGTTTTCAGGGCTCATATAGCTCAGTCGGTAGAGCACTTCCTTGGTAAGGAAGAGGTCACCGGTTCAAATCCGGTTATGAGCTCCATTATTCGGGATTCCTGGCTCCCGTGCTGAGAAGTGCGGAGGGCCTGTTGTTATTCGTGGCAATGCTTTCATCTACTGGAGACGCGCGCAATGGCCAAGGAAAAATTCGAACGCAAGAAGCCGCACGTGAACGTGGGCACGATCGGTCACGTGGACCACGGCAAGACGACGCTGACGGCGGCGCTGACGCGGGTGTGCGCGGAGACGTGGGGCG
>JAGPES010000343.1 GCA_018057015.1 Pseudomonadales bacterium
CGGCCAAGATCGCGAGCCTGATCGGTTCGCTGGGCTTCGGCCAGATCGGGGCCAAGACGGCCCAGACCACGCCGCCGCCGACCGGCACGTAGTCGGCTCCAGTGATGGCGCCCGCGGAGTGGCCGATCCGGCGCTCCGCGGGCGTTTTCCTGTGCCGGAGACGAGGTGTGCGGCATGATCACGATGCAGATCAAGACCCTATTCTTCGACAAGCAGACCGTGCTGCGCGCCGTCGACAAGGCGAAACGCGCCGTGCTGTCGAAGGCGGGCGCGTTCATCCGCACCACGGCCAAACACAGCATCCGCACGAAAAAGGGCAGCGCGCCGGCGGGCCAGCCGCCGCATTCACACGAGGGTTCGCTGCGCCGGCTGATCTACTTCGGTTACGACCCGGCCAGCGATTCGGTCGTGGTCGGGCCGGTGGGGTTCCAGCGCAGCACCGCCCCCAACGTGCTCGAGTTTGGCGGCAAGACCGAGGTGCGACGCCGGCGGCGCGGCCAGGTCGTCCGCACCCGCGTGACGATCGACCAGCGGCCGTTCATGGGCCCGGCGCTCGAGAAGGAGCGGCCGCAGCTCCCGAAGCGCTGGGGCGGCAGCGTGCGTGGAGGGTAGTCCGTGGCGAACACGAAGGGCATCCGCGCCGGTCGCGCGTTCGTCGAGCTCGGCGTGGACGACAGGATCGCCAAGGGGCTGCAGAAGGCCGAGCAACGGCTGAAGGCGTTTGGCGAGGGTGTGCGCTCCGTGGGGCTTAAGCTCGGGGCGCTGGGCTCGGCGGCGCTGACGTTCCTCGGCGGCACCGTGAAGGCCTTTGTCGACACCGGCGATGCGCTCGACGAGATGTCGGCCCGCACCGGCGTGAGTGTCGAGACGCTCTCGGAACTCGGCTGGGCGGCTGACCTGGCCGGCGCCGACCTGGAGACGCTCGAAACCGGCCTGCGCAAGATGCAGAAGGTGGTCACCGAGGCCGCCACGGGGTCGAAATCCGCGACGGAGGCGTTGGCCCGGCTCGGCCTGAGTGTCACCGACCTGGTTAACCTCAATCCCGAGCAGCAGTTCAAACTCATCGCCGATCGACTCTCGAAAGTGCAGGACCCGACGTTGCGGGCCGCGCTGGCGATGGAGGTCTTCGGCAAAAGCGGGACGCGCTTGTTGCCGCTCTTGGCAGATGGGGCCAAGGGACTCGAGGAGTACCAGCGCAGGGCCCGCGAGCTCGGGCTCACCGTCTCCACCGAAACCGCCAAGGACGCCGCCGCTCTGGCGGACACGCTCGACACGCTCTGGCGCGTCTTGAAGCAGTCGGCATTCACCATCGGAGCGGCGCTGGCACCAACCATCAAGGATCTGGGCGATGCGGTTACGCGCGCCGTGGTGCGCGTCACGGAGTGGCTGAAGCAGAACAAAGCGCTGATCGTCACGGCGCTGCAGGTTGCAGCGGCGGTCACCGCTGTGGGGGTCGGCCTGATCGTGGCCGGGACGCTGATCTCGGGTGTCGGCGCCGTGTTCGGTTGGCTGGCCACGGTCGTGACCGGCATCGGCGCGGCCTTCGGCGCAATCGGCGCAGCGCTGGCGGCCATCATCTCGCCGATCGGGCTGGTGATCACCGCGGCCGTGGCGCTCGGCACGACGTTATTGGTCGTCACGGGCGCCGGGAGCGAGGCGCTGACCTGGCTGGGCGAGCAGTTCGGCCGGCTGCGCGACACTGTATATAAGGTAATGGGCGGGATCGCGGACGCGTTGGCGGCAGGCGACATCAATCTGGCCGCCCAGATCCTCTGGCTCAGCCTGAAGTTAGCGTGGCAGCAGGGTGTGGCTGCGCTGAACCGGGCGTGGCTCGAAGCCAAGCGCTTTTTCCTCAGCATCGCGTACGGCATGTGGTACGGCGCCCTCGCGGCGGCCGAGATCGGGTTCCACGCCCTCGAGGTCGCCTGGATCGAGACCACGTCGTTCCTCTCGCAGACCTGGACCAGCTTCACGGCGGGCTTCCAGAAGGCCTGGAACACGGCCATCAACTGGACCACGAAGCGCCTGCTCGAGCTGTGGGGTCTGTTCGACGAAACGCTCGACGTCGAGGCTGCCAAAAAAATGGCCGACGAGGACCTCTCGTCGGTCAACGCGGAGATCGACCGGCAGCGTGATGCGGCGCTGCAGGCCCGCGAAGCGCAGCGCCAGGCCGAGCGCGAGCGCGCCAAGAGTACCCACGAGGGCGCGCTCGAGGAGATCGGCCGTCAGGACCAGGACGCGCAGCGGCAGCTCGGTCAGGAAACCGACGCCCGTGTGAAAGCAACCCAGCAGCAGCTCGACGAGGCCCGCAAAGCGCTGGACGACGCCGTGGCGGAAGCGCGGCGCAAGCGCGAGGCGGCCGACGCAGAGGGTGGTGCGCCCAAACGGCCGCCCCGCGATCCCTTGGCGGGCCTGGACGATCAGCTCGCCGGCCTGGGCAGCCTGCTCGCCCAGAAGATCAGCGTAATCGGCACGTTCAACCCAGCGGGCGCCGCCGGGCTGGGCGGCGGCAGCGCCGCCGAACGGACCGCCCGCGCCACCGAGGAGACCGCCAAGCACACGAAGCGCCTGGCCGAAAGCGCCGGGCGCTTGACGTTCGCGTAGGAGACCCGCTGTGCCCGTCGAGGTCGTCGAGAAGTTCGAGAGCCGGCTGGTCACGACCGGCACGAGCCCTTCGGTCGAGCTGCGGTACACCATCCGCGGCACGAACGACGACGTCGCGGCGCGCAACGCGCTGGTCGCGGGCAGCCCAGCCACGTACGACCCCTGGGGCAGCGGGTGGTTCTTCCTGCCGCGGGACACGGTCAGCGTTCAGCCAATCGGCGAGGAGCTGTGGGAAGGGATCGTCCGGTACGGCCCGTTCACGCCGACGAACGAGTCGACCTTTGCGTTCGACACTGGCGGCGGCACGCAGCACATCACGCAGAGCAAGCAGACGATCGCGAAATACCCGGCCGGCACGGCGCCGGACTTCAAGGGGGCGATCGGCGTCACGAACGACAGCGTCGAGGGTGTAGACATCACCGTCCCGGTCTATCAGTTCGCCGAGACGCACTACCTGCCCGACACGACGGTCACGCCGGCGTACCGCATGACGCTGTTCCAGCTCACCGGCCGCGTGAACACCGGCGCGTTCAAGGGCTTCAATGCGGGCGAAGTGCTGTTCCTCGGCGCGTCCGGCTCGCGGCGCGGGTACGGCGACTGGGAGATCACATTCCGCTTCGCGGCCAGCCCGAACGTCACAAACCTCACGATTGGCGACATCACCGGCATCAACAAGAAGGGCTGGGAATACCTGTGGGTGCGCTACGCGGACAGCGAGGACACGGTGGCCAAGGCCCTCGTGAAGAAGCCGATCGCGGTCTACATCGAGCGGGTTTACGACGACGGCAATCTGAGCCTGCTGGGGATCGGGTGAGCGATGGGCACGACGCTGAAAAAGGTGCGCAGCGGCGACCCGCTCGTCATCCCGGCGGCGACGTTCAACGCCTTCGTGGACGTCGCGCGCGACTACCAGGAGCGCCAGCGCAGCGCGATGCGTGACGGTCTGCCCGATTGGCGGCAGACGGGGATTGTGCTGGTCCGCAACGACAGTGGCGCCGACCGCGAGCGCTTTGACGTGCTCGGCGTGGCCGGCACCGTCATCAACCCGACGGACAACGCCGACGCGTTCAAGGAGCGCGTCGCCCTGAAGGGTGTCACGCCCACCGCCGCGCATGCGGGCCGGTTCGTCATCCTGCTCGAGCCCGTGAAGAACGGTCTGTTCGGCCGCGGGAGTGTGGACGGCGTCTGCGTCGCCCGCGTGAAGATGAACGACGAGGGCCACGTTTTCGCCGAGGCAAAGGACGGCCAGGCCGACAAGCTGGACAGCGGCGCGGCGGGTTCAGCCTGCCTCCTGTGGATTCAGCCGCCCAGCGAGCGCGACCCCGACCCGACGGTCGCGTGGGTCGTGGCGAAGATCGGCCTGCCGACCGGTGCCGCTTCGATGGCGGCGGCGTTCGCCATGATCACGTCGAAGTCGGGCACCGCGCCTCCGTACCGCTATGCCGCGGCGCAGGCCACGATGGACGAGGACGGGGCGTGGACGCAGGTCGGCGGCGGGCTGGCGTACAACAACGTGTTCAATCTGGAGGAGCAGGGCGCCGGCGGGCAGTGGGTCAACCCGCTGGTTGTGGGCGATGTGGTCCTAATCTTCGCAGCG
>JAGPES010000344.1 GCA_018057015.1 Pseudomonadales bacterium
GTGGTGGCCGCGACGCTCACCCTGGTGAGCATCTTCGCGCCGGTGATCTTCATGGAAGGCATCGTGGCGCGCATGTTCGAGGCCTTCGCCGTCGTGGTCAGCGTCGGCGTGCTGGCCTCGCTGCTCGTCTCGCTCACGCTGACGCCGATGCTGTGCTCGCGCCACCTGCGCCTGCATTCGGGCGAGGGCGCGATCGCGCGGCGGCTGGGCCGCGCCCTCGACGCGCTGGAGGGCCACTACCGGCGCGCGGTCGCGCTCACGCTGCGCGCGCGCTGGAGCGTCGTGCTGGCCACGGTGCTCGCGGTGGCTTCGAGCCTGTGGCTGTTCGGACAGATCGGAAAGGGCTTTTTCCCCGAGATGGACGAGGGCTACTTCTCGGTCACCGTGAAGGTGCCGCTGGGATCCTCGATCGAGCACGCCGTGGACCGACTGGCGCGCGTCGAGGAAGTGCTGAAGCGCCAGCCCGGGATCGAGGCCTATTTTTCCACGATCGGGCAGGGGCAGGCGGGGCAGGTCAGCGAAGCCAGCATCGTGGTGCACCTGCGTCACTGGTCCGAACGGGACGAGAGCCAGCAGGAGATCATCGAACGCGTCGACGCGGAGTTCGCGGACCTGGCCGGCGTCGAGGCATTCCCGACGCCGGCCTCGATGCTCGGCGGCATGCGTGGCGAGCCGCTGCACTTCGTGCTGGTCGGTCCCGAGCTCGACGAGGTGGCGCGACAGGCCTACGGGCTGCGCGAGCGGCTGCTGCAGGAGGGCGATCTCGGCAAGCTCGATCTCGACCTGCAACTGGCACTGCCGCAGCTCGAGCTCGCGGTGGACCGCGACCAGCTCGCCGCCGCCGGACTCTCGGGCGGCGATGTCGCGATGGCGCTCGGCGTGCTCGCCGGCGGGTGGGACGTGGCGGACTACAACGACGTGCCGGGCGACGGCGAGCGCTACCCCATCCGCCTCAAGGCTGCCGAGGGCGAACTGGCGCGTGCCGAGGACCTCTCGCGTATCTGGCTGCGCACCGCCTCGGGCGAGATGCTGCGCCTGGACAGCGTCGCGAGCCTGCGTCGCGTCGTGGGCCCCGCGGTGATCGCGCGCTACGACCTGCAATACGCCGCGAACTTCTACACCGCGCCGGCGATCCCCGAGGGCGTGGCCGGTCCGCGCGTGCTCGAGATCGCGCGCGGGATGATGCCGACCGGCTACGAGGTGCAACTCGCGGGCCGCGCCGAGGAATTCCAGAAGACCGCGAGCTACATGCTGCTGACCTTCGTGACCGCGCTGATGCTGGTCTACATGGTGCTGGCCAGCCAGTTCAACTCCTTCGTCCAGCCGCTGATCGTGATGGTGGCGCAGCCGCTGGCGATCATCGGCGGTGTTTTCGCGCTGTGGGCCACGGGACACACGATCAACGTGTTCTCGATGATCGGCCTGGTGCTGCTGGTGGGACTGGTGGCGAAGAACTCGATCCTGCTGATCGATCTCACGAACCAGCTGCGCGCCCGGGGCCGCTCGATCGACGAGGCGCTCACCGAGGCCTGCCCGGTGCGCATGCGACCGGTGCTGATGACCTCGATGACCATCATCCTCGCGATGCTTCCGGCGGCGATCGGCGTGGGCGCGGGCTCCGACACCAACGGCCCGCTGGCGGTCGCGGTGATCGGCGGGATGGTGAGCTCCACGCTGCTGACGCTGGTGGTCGTGCCGGCGGTGTACTCGCTGGTCGAGCATCGCATGGCTGTGGGTCGGCATTGATGCCGCCCTGTACCCGCCGGGATGCTGCTGTCCCCCCTGTGGGTCGGCATTCATGCCGACGGGTGCGCATGGCTGTGGGTCGGCATTCATGCCGACTGGTGCCTGCGGGAGTGCCAAAATCCCCTTGTGGGTCGGCATTCATGCCGACGGGTGCCTGCGGGAGCGCCAAAATCCCCTTGTGGGTCGGCATTCATGCCGACGGGTGCCTGCGGGAGTGCCGCAGTCGCCATGAATGGCGACCCACAGGTGGCGGTGACCCGCAGGGATCAGAGGTTGTAGACGAGATCCACGCCCCACATCCGCGGCGGGATGCGCCAGGCGGGCGTGGAGTTCACCGCCTCGCCGTTGCCGAACACCGTCAGCGCTTCCTCGTCGGCGAGGTTGTTGCCCCAGAGCCCCACTTCCCAGGCCTCGTCGCGGCTGAACCAGCTTAGGCGCGCGCTGGCCAGCCCGTAGTCGCCGACCTCGCCGCGCGAGGGCGCGATGCGGTCGTCGGACCAGGTGTAGTCGGCGCGGGCGACCAGTTCGCCGTTCTGCGCCAGCGGCCAGCTGTACTGCGCGCTCACCGTGTACTTGTGCTCCGGGGAGTCCGCGCGCGACTCCCCCGTGAGATCGTCGGCCTCGGTCTCGCCCGCCGCGGGAATGATGTTGTACTCGGTGAACTCCGTTTCCAGCCAGGAGTAGTTGCCGGCCAGCAGCCAGTGCTCGCCGGGCATCCAGGCCGCCTCTATCTCGAAGCCCTTGCCCTCGGCATCGGCGTTGCGCAGGTTGTAGCTCGGGATGGGCACGCCCATCAGCTCCAGCGTCTGCAGGTTCTCGTAGTCGTAGAAGAACACGGCGCTGCTGTACTGCAGCGTGCCGTCGAGCGCGGTGCCTTTCACGCCGAGCTCGTAGTTCATGACCTCCTCGGCGTCGTAGGAGGTCTCGATGTCGGGCCCGAAATTCAGGCTGTTGAAACCGCCCGACTTGAAACCGTTGGCAATGCTCGCGTACGCCATCACCGCGTCGGTGAAATGGTGGTCGAGCACGATGCGTCCCGATACGGCGCCCCAGTTGTCGCTCTCGGAGGAGTCCAGCAGCGGCTGGCCGCCGTTGAAGAACGCGATGCCGAATGGCAGGCCCGGCTGTCCCGGGCCCGGCTCGATCAGGTAGTTCTGGTAGGCGGTGTAGAGATCGAAGGTCTTGTCGTCGTAGGTGTAGCGCAGGCCGACCGTGAGGTTGGTGGTGTCGCTGAGGCTCCACGTGGTGTCGCCGTAGATCGCCCAGCTCGAGTAGTCGCCCTGGCTCTCGACGGTCTCGTTCCACGGCTCGGCGTAGCCGGCCGCGATGCGCGGGCGGAACTCGTCGAGGATATCGCCCACGCCGAGCGTCACGCCGGGCAGGCTCGAGATGAAGAATGCGGCGGCGATGCCGTCGCAGTTCACGCCGAGGCAATTGACACCGTAGAGGGCGTTCAGCAGCGGATTAAGCGCGTTGAGCGTGGGGTTCGTACCCGTGCGCGCGCTGGCACGGAAGGCCGGTATCTCCTCCGGCGTGATCGCCATCCCGAGCTGCTCGAACACCGGCGGCAGCGCAAAGCTCTCGAAGGTGCTGACGAGGAACTGCGCGTCGGTGGTGTGCTCGAGCTCCTCGCTGGTGTAGGTCGCACCCGCGGTCCATTTGAGCCGCCCGGTCTCGCCGGTGAAGCGCAACTCCTGCGAGAAGAAATCGCTCTGTTCGGGGTTCGACGAGGCGAAGTAGAACTCGGGGTTGTTCGAGCCGTCGAGATCCTCGAGCAGCTCGGTCTCGAAGTCGCGCCACGCCGTGATCGAGGTGAAGGTGACGTCGCCGAACACGTGGTTGAGCTCGAGGCTCGCCGAGAACAGCTCGCGCTTCTCGCGCTGCTCCGGCGCGTCCCAGGCGCCGTCGCCGAACGCGTCGTGGCGCCGGCCGGGGTTCGCGGCCTCCCAGGCGGCGCCGTTGGTGGTGTGCAGCACGCCCGATAGCTGGTCCATGTCCTCGTAGCCGACGCGCGCGATCACCTCGGTGTTCTCGCCGGCGTTCCACAGCAGCGCGAGACGGATGTTCTTCTTGTCCTCCTCGTTGACGTCGTCGCCGCCGGAGAGGTCCTCGATGTAGCCGTCGCGCCGCTGCACGCTCGCGGTGACGCGCATCGCCACGCTTTCGCCGAGCGCGGTGTTGTAGATACCCTCGATGTCGCGGCGGTCGTAGTTGCCGCCGGTGAGCTTGACGCGTCCCTCGGTCTCGAAGACCGGCTTCGTGGTGATGATGTGGATCGCGCCGCCGGTGGCGTTGCGCCCGAACAGCGTGCCCTGCGGGCCCTTCAGCACCTCGACGCGCTCGACGTCGATGAAGGCCGCCTCGGCGCCGGCACCGCGTGCCGCGTACACGCCGTCTACGTACACCGCCACGGCCGGATCCGAGCCGATGGTCCAGTCATTGGTCTCGACGCCGC
>JAGPES010000021.1 GCA_018057015.1 Pseudomonadales bacterium
ATACCGAGCAAGGCGTGGATCAGCGCCGGAACCGGCGGTTGCGGGACGCCGGCGTGGAACGTGCTCCAGTAGTCCGTGGCGAGATCGGCAAAACATCCCGGCAGCTCCAGCGCCTGCCAGGCAGCCTCGCGCAGGTCCTCCGCCGTGAGCGGGCTCCACAGTGCGCTCCAGGCCAGGAAATCCAGGGTTTCGGGTTTCGGCTCCACGGTGTCCGCTGCCGCGCCCGCTGCGCTGCCGGCGCCGCTCACGCCAGCGCCAGCCAGCCCGGGCAGACCGATTTCAACCCGGCGCGCTCCTGCTCTGCGCCCGCCCAGATCGCGAAGGCGATCTGGCGGTGCTGTGTGAGCAGGGGCCACTCGGGCAGTTCGAAAGATACCTCCCAGAAGCCCTCGTGCCAGGCAGCCCCGACGCGCCAGTCCGACGGCGCGTCGGCGCGCGTCATGGTGCCCAGCCCTTCGGCATGCATGCGCCAGGGCCGGTCGCGATCTGCCTTCCACAGGATGCCCTCGACCGGCTTGCCGGGCTCGCCCATGCTGATCCACGGCGCATCGGCCGCGACCGGTACCAGCAGCGCGCAGGCGTCGAGGAACCGGTCCGTTTCGCCCGCGATGCTCCGCACCGGCGCGGCACAGGCCCAGCGCAGCTGGATACGCCAGCCGCCGGCGGACGGCTCCACACCGAGCTCGGCCCGGGGAACGTTCGGCGTGGTGCGCTCGGCATAGGCAACCGGCACGTAGCCGCCGGGGCTCATGCTCGTCGGGGCTGCAATCAGGCTGACAGTCTGTTTCATGGCACTCCTCCCGGGGTACGGATCGCGGACATCACGGGAACACCTCGCGCTGCTGCGGCTCCAGTTTGAAATTTTCGTTCCAGTCGTAGGCGATCAGCAGGTCCATCAGTGCGCTCGGTTCGTCGCGCTTTCTCTTGTCGCGCTCGGCATGGAGCGTGGCGAGGGATTGCTCGACCTGCGGCCCGAACAGCGACACCAGGTACGACAAGGGGATGCGCGGTTCGCCGGTAGGCAAGCCCCTGGCGTCGAGGAGCGGTGGACTCATCGGCGGCACATAGAACACGTTGGGACCCAGTCCCCACTCCGGATGCAGCGGCAGCGCCACGCCCCATTCGTCGACCAGCTTCGCGATCGGTCCCTGCGCGTCGTCGCGGTATCCGACGAATCGCAGCCGGCCCGGGCATTGGCGCGCACACGCCGGTGCCACGCCCTCCTCGATGCGCGGCAGGCAGAAGATGCACTTGCTCGACACCTGGCGCACGTGGTCGAAATACACCTTCTTGTAGGGGCAGGCCTCGACGCAGAAGCGATAGCCGTGGCAGCGGTCCTGGTCCACCAGCACGATGCCGTCCTGTTCGCGCTTCTCGATGGCACCGCGCGGACAGGCGTCCTTGCAGGCCGGGTGCGTGCAGTGGTTGCACAGGCGCGGCATGTAGAAATAGTGATTGTCCTGCGGATACTGCCCGGCGCCGACATCCTCGTCGAAATTAGGGCCCCATTTCACCGGCTCGTTCGGCTTCAGCCATTGCTTCTCCGGCCCTCCCGTCGAGGCGAGCACATCCTTGTGGTTGAAGGTCCAGGCCCGGCCGTAGCCTTCGTCCATGCTCGGCAGGCTGCCGCGCCGGACCTCGCCCGAATCGCCGCGCCCGCCGGTCTGCGTGTAGTTGGCCGGGAAGCCCTTGCCGGGCAGCGTTTCGACGCTGTTCCAGTATGCGTAGTCGGTGCCCTGGTCGGTGTTCCACATCTTCTTGCAGGCGATGCTGCAGGTGTGGCACCCGAGGCACTTGTTCAGGTCGAGCACCATGGCCACCTGGCGCTGCGGTCCTTGCGTCTGCTTGCCTTGCGTTTCGCTCATTGCGGATGTCCTGTCACGCCTGTGCCGGTTTGCCTGTCACCGGGACGGCGCCGGTGTGCTGTCCCTGCCAGGGACGAATGCCGATGCGCGTGTCCTGCACCGCGCTGCCGGGCTGGAAACGGTTCATGGCGTGGTCGATCTGGCCGTAGCCGCCGGCCATGTGCAGGGGCTTGACGAGGCCCGGGATCAGCCACTTGTAGGATTCGTGGTTCGGGAACTGGTGCGGCTCCCAGGCGTGGTAGTAGTAGGCGACGCCCGGGCGCACCATCGCGGAAACCTTGATGCGCATGCGCACCGAGCCATAGTTGTTGAACAACTCGGCGTACTCGAAGTCGGCCACGCCGGTGTTCGTCGCATCGATCGGGTTGATCCACACCTGCGGCTCCCCGCGCTGCAGGCGCAGCATCATCGGGGTGTCGCGCCAGGTCGAATGGATCGACCAGCGTGCGTGGCAGCTGACGAACTGGAACGGATAGTCGCCGCCCGCGCCGGGGCTGTCCTTGTGCGTGGCGAACTGCTCGCGCATCTCGATGAACCACGGATGGTCGATGAAGCTGGTGATGCGTCCGCTGTAGGTGGGCCAGGGTTCCTTGTGTTCGGTGAAGCGCGTCAGCGTGGTGAGCACGCCCGCGCCTTTCCAGTCCGGATTGTTGAGCACCGATGCCTGGACGTTCTTGCCGGTCGCGGTGAAGCGCGCGATGCCGGTCTGTCTGAGGCTCTCGACGCTCATGCCGGCGGTGGCTTCGCCCCTGAGGATCTCGGCGCAGACCTTGTCCTGGTCGTGTTGTCCGAGCGCACCCTGGTTGCTGTAGCGCTGGTGAAGCGT
Source organism: Pseudomonadales bacterium (assembly GCA_018057015.1). Lineage (GTDB taxonomy): Bacteria > Pseudomonadota > Gammaproteobacteria > Pseudomonadales > UBA5518 > UBA5518. Next base: position 2,692 of record JAGPES010000021.1, read on the forward strand.
CTTCAGGTCGATGGCGCCGCGGCCGCAGCCGTCGAGGACCGGCAACTGCCGTTGCCTGGCGATGCGCTCGATCTCGCGCGTCAGCAGCCAGTAGATTTCCCATTCGCCCTTCGATTCGCCGAGCGGCGGTACCGCGACGTCGCAGTAATGCAGGTACGGCACGTAGGCCATCGTGTACTTGATACCGCTCTTCTCGTACCAGCCGGCGGCCGGCAGGATGTAGTCCGACAAGGTGCCCGTGAAGGAGAACTTCGGGTTGACGTCGACGACGAGATCCATGTCGTCCCAGATGTGTGCCTTCAGGTATTGCGGCAGGTTGTTGCGCCGCATCAGGTTCGCGCCGCCGCTGAAGAAGATCCTCGGCGGGCCCTTGCGCGGCAGTCCGGGCGACCAGTCCCTGGCCCGCGCTTCCTCGCGGTACTCCGAGAGCGAGCGCGGGAACATGCCCTGCTGTTCGCGATCGAGCGCGGCAAGATACCCGGGCGCCTTCAGATTGACCTCGACCACGTCCGTCGTGCAGAGCTTGTTGCGAAGGTAGTTGCGCTCCCCTTCGAGCGCCACGTCGGCCTCGGTCTTGCGTTTGCGCGCGATGTCCAGCACCGCGCTGAAGAGTTCACCCGGCGGCATGGCGTTGAACATCACCGCGAGGCGACCGGTCAAGCCATCCTTCTCCATCTGCATGGCGTTGGAGAATCCGTCGAGATCGACCCAGCCCGTTGCCTGGTAACCGGCGCCCTTGCGCCCGATCGCGCCTTTCAGCATCAGGCAGAGGATCTTGGCGCGGTTCATCAGGTCGGAGTGCACGTAGCGATTCGAACCCCACGACGACAGCACCATCGGACGCTTCGCGCGCGCCCAGCCTTCGGCGAAGCGCCGGATCTGCTCGGGCGGCAGCCCGGTGACCTGCGCGGCGTGTTCGAAGGTCCAGGGCTCCAGGTGCTCCTTCAGCATCGACCCGACCGGCACCACGCCGGCCTCGCTGCCGTCGGCGAGCCGAACCGTCCATTGCCCTTCGATGGGCGGTTCGAAGTCGAGCACCAGCCTGCGCGTCGTGTTGCCGGTACAGCCCGGTGCGGGCACCGGTGCCTGCTGCTGCGGGTGCCACAGGTAGAGCTGGGTCTCGCTGCCGCCGGCGCGCAGGTCCGCCTCGCGCAGGAAGCGGCCGGTGTCGAGGCGCACCAGCAGTGGCAGGTCGGTCTGCTCGCGCACGAAGGGCAGGTCGATCGCCCCGGCCTCGAACAGGTGGCGTGCCACCGCGAGCCCCAGCGCGGCATCGGTGCCGACGCCGATAGGCAGCCACTGGTCGGCGTGCACGGCGGTGGCGGAGTACTGCGGATCGACCACCACCAGCTCGGCGCCGTTGTAGCGCGCCTCGTAGAGGAAGTGCGCGTCGGGCATCTGGGTGACCGAGGGGTTCATCATCCACACGACGAGGAAGTCCGAGAGGAACCATTCGTCCGCGGAACCCCCGGCGTGGGCAAACCCGAGCGCCATCGTGGCGCCGATGTTCAGGTCGCCGATTTCCGCCCAGTTGTCCGCGAACACGCCGCCGGCCATGAACTGGAACTTGAATCGCCCGACGGTGCTCGGACCGAAGTCGAAGTTCGGCCCGAGATCCTGGTAGATCGTGTCGGTACCCCACTCGGCGGCGGCGCTGACACATTTTTCCGCGATCTCGCCTAGGGCCTGCTCCCAGGAAATCTTCTCCCACTGGCCCGAGCCGCGCGGACCCACTCGCTTGAGGGGCACGGTGGTGCGCGATGCGCCATACATGACTTCCGTGTAGCACGCGCCCTTCTGGCAGCCGCGCGGATTGAAGTCGGGCACGCCGGGCTCGGACTGTTCGTAGGTGGCGCTCTGCTCCTCGCGCACCACGATGCCGTCCTTGACGTACAGGTCCCATTCGCAGGCCGAGCGGCAATTGGCCCAGCCGTGCGAGCCCTTGACCACCTTGTCCCAGGTCCAGCGCTGGCGGTAGAGATCCTGCCAGTTGCCGAGCGTGGGTGTGCTGCGCGGACCGATGCCCGCGGTGACGCCCTCGCGCGTGCGGAAGTGGATCAGGGGCACGCCGATCGCGCCGGCGGCCAGCGCCGCGCCCGCGAGCAACAGGAACCGGCGCCGGCCGGGGGAGGCGACTCCCGTCTTTTCTGCGATGCCCATTTCCATCTCCGTTCCGGTCGGCGACCGTGCAGAACTCGCAAGGAACCGATCCCGGGCACGTTGCGCAGGGCTTGCACGCGGCGCTGGTCCGGCTTGCGGGTAGCAATGGCGCGGATCGTGGCACGTCAGAGCGGGTGTCAATTGATGCGCGTCAATGCAATGCGTCGGTCGGGCCGCAGCTATACGAACCGTAATGTTCGTCGCAAGCCAGGGATCGCCCGGCCGTCGGCCGGCGTCCCGACCCGGTCCGGGGGCGAACGGCCTGCCGTGTCCGTGAACCGCGCGCGTTGGTAGAATCCGTGTTCGCGGTTCAGCCGAGGTGGGATATGTGCGCAACGCCGGTCGAGCAGGCCTTCGCGCGTCACGTCGCTGCCGTCGAGAACAGGGATCGTGGGGCCTTCCTTGCGAACTTTTCCGAGAACGCCGTCGTCGAGGATCCGGTGGGTCCTTCGCCGCTCGATCCTTGCGGCAGGGGCCATCGCGGACGCGCGGCGATCGGGGCGTTCTGGGACGCCGTGATCGGACCGGGGTCGGTTCGTTTCGCCATCGAGCGCGCCTATGTCTGCGGTGCCGAGATCGCGAACGTCGGGACGATCCACAACCGGCTGCCCGGGTCGCACCGCGAGATCGCCGCGCATGGTGTCTTCGTCTATCGGGTGGACGGCGAAGGCAGGATCGAGTCGCTCAAGGCCTACTGGGAGTACGACAAGACGATGCGCGGTGACGGCTGAGCGCGTGATGCGTGGTGTGACGACATCCCATGGCCTGCCGCCGCGCTGATGATGTGGTCATCGATCAGGCAGGCCTCGCCGTCGGCAGTGCCGCGTGAAAACGACGGGAGATCCTCCGGGTTTCTGTCATGTCCCGCACCACTCCTGCCAGAGTCGTGCGTAAATCTCCTCCAGCGAGCGCGTGTATCGCTTGCCGTCGCACAGCGGCGATTCCTGTAGCCGTTGCCTCAGCTCGCGCCGCAGCCGTGCCAGCCCTTCGATATCGCCCGACCAGCGGCGTGCGATCTCGACGTAACCGTCCTCGTCGGCGGCGATGAAGTCATCCAAGCCCACGGCGTGCATCATGGCGGCGCTCTGCCGGCCGATGATCCTGTCTCCCTCGAGCGCCATCACTGGCACGCCCATGAGGAGCGCCTCGCAGGTGGTCAGGCCACCATTCCACGGAAAGGTGTCCAGCCCGATATCCAGGTCGCCGTATTCCTCCAGGACGTCGCGATGGGCGGAGCGCCCCCTGAACTCGAGACGGTCAGCGACGATGTCGTGCGCGGCAAATGCGTCGAGAATGGAGCGCTGTACGTCGGCCTTGTCGAAAAAGCTGCCTTTCAGCACCAGTCGCGAGCGCGCCACGGCGTGCAGCACCCGGCTCCACAACGCGATCACGTCGGGCGTGACCTTCTCCCGGCGGTTGAAGCTGCCGAAGGTGACGAACCCGTTGCGCAAAGCCGGCAGATCGCGCACCGGCGGCGCGATATCCACGGGCTGGTAACAGAGGCGGATCGTCGGCAGCCTGATCAGCGTTTCGACGAAGCGCTGCGGCGAATCGGCCGGCGAGTGGTACTCGTCGGAGACGAAGTAGTCGATGGCGGCGACGCCGGTGGTGTCGAAATAATCGAGCATGGTGATCTGGATCGGTGCCGGCTTGTACGACAGGGCAGGCAGGATGTTGCCCTTGGTGTGCCCCGCCAGATCCACCATCACGTCGATCCGGTCGGTCGTGATAGCGTCGGCAACCTGCTTCGGGTCCATCCCGCGAATGTCCGTCCACTTGTCGCAGTGGCCGCGGAACCAGCCCGTGTAGTCGTCCTCGATCTCGGTGTTCGAGTAGAGGTACAGCTCGAAGCGGCCGTGGTCGTGGTGCGCGATCAGCGGCCGGATGAAGTGCCCGGCAACCTTGCGGCTGAAATCGGGTGAGAAATAACCGAGCCTGATCCTGCGCCCGGGTGATCTGTCGTTGTGGTGGACCCTGCCCGCCATGTTCGACGCCGGGGCGAAACGGGCAGCCCAGTCGACGTGCGCATCGCAGGATTCGTCCGGGTCGGCGACGTTGTAGTGCAACGACATCAGGTAGCTGGCGCAAACGGTCTCGTCGGCGTGCCCGGACTTCACGACGCGCTCGTACAACTCTTTCGCCTCGCGCCAGCGCCCGAGCTTCCTGAGCACATTCGCCATATTGGTGTAGGCATTCATGTTCCCGGGCTCGAGCGACAGCAACTTGTCCCAGTACCCGATCGCAGCGTCGAAATCCTCCAGAAGGCCCGCGTTCAGGCCGAGGTTGTGCAGCGTCTGCACGCGATCGGAATCGATCGACAGGGCGATGAGATAGAGCTCCCTGGCGCGCTCGTGATTGTTCAGTTGCGTGCAGGCAGAACCACCCACTTCGGCCGCGGCCAGCCGCTGGAATGCGGTGGTGCCCTCGCAGGCCAGTACCGTGTCGCAGCACTCGGCGGCGAGGCCGAAGGCGCCGCGGTTATAGCTCTCCACCGCCCGGGCAAGCAGCGGATTGATCTGCTCCGCGCTCGGCACGGACGGTGTCTGCATTGCTTGCGGCGCGGCAGGCGATGGCGGTGCAACCGCCCCGCAGCAATGCTTGTAGCGCTTGCCGCTGCCGCAGGGACAAGGCGCGTTCCGTGACGGACCTTCGGACATCGACAGCTTGCTCGATCCAGGAATGGTGGCGGCGCGCAGTATAGTCGGGGCGGTCGCTGCGCCCGCGTGAACCCCGGCCCGCGTGGCTGGGTTGCGCACCGCGGGGGTGTCGCCATCGAGCAGCGCGATGCTCCACCGGCGCAACGTGTCGGCGCGATCGTGGCGTGCCGCGTAGGCAGCGCTGATGCGCATGAAGTCCGCGGGGGAATACGCACAGATCCTCTCGACCAGCTCCTCCCGTGGCTGATCGGTAAAGAGAACGCCGTCCACATCGCCATAGGCTTCCCGGTAGGCGGGCAGCGGCGACAGGATCGCCAGCTTGCCACAACGCAGCGCGTCGCTGACGACGACACTCGTGCCGTTGCCGGTCGCCGGCGTGTGCAGCAGCGCCTGGTAGCGCTGGCTGAGCGTCCGTATGTCGCCTGTCACCGGTTGCTGTCGCAGGCGCCCGGCCGTCACGAGAGGCCAGGCCTGATCCATCAGCGGCGGCGCAAGTCGGCTGATATCGAGCGGATCCGGCGACCAGAAGCAGATCCCGTAGCGTTGCGGCAGTCCTTCAAGCAGTGCAAGCGCGAGCGGCAGTTGCATCTTGTGCGCGCCGCCGATCGCGCCGATGCAGGGTGCAGGGACGTATTCCGGCTCGAAATCGATGTTGTCTATGACCGGCAGCAGCGTGCATTTCGCCGTGCGCGTTGCCGGGGAAAGATGCTCGACCTGTTCGCGGTGCAGGTAGAGAATCCGGTCGAACATGGCGCAATGTTCCTCGCGGACGGCGATCGGGTCCCGCGCCACCAGCTCCATGAATACCGCGATCTTCCGCGACGCGCGGACCCTGTCCGCGTCGGCCACGGAGAACGGGAGATGGAGGATCGCCACGTCGAAGTGCTGCCGGCGAATGAGCTCGGTGTCCCAGGGGACCAGCCGCAGGTCGCTGAACTGCTCCAGCAGGATCCGGGCTGGCTGCGGCTTGCGCGCTGGCCGCAGCGCGACGCATACGTCGTGGTCGCGGCCGAGGTGGCGGGCCAGGTTGAGCAGCAGCCGCGTGGAACCGCCCATGCCCCCGTACTGCGAATAAACCAGTATTTCCACGTCCGTCTACCCTACACGCCGACGTCGTTGTAGCCTCGCAGGCCTTCCCGCACGATGCGCGCCGGATTGCCCGCGACGAAGCAGCCGGGCGGCACATCGCGGATCACCACCGCTCCCGCGCCCACGATCGCGTTCGCTCCCACGCTGACCCCGGGTGCGAGGGTGGCGCCGCCGCCGATGAAGGCACCCGCGCCGATGCGGCAGCTGCCGCAGAGCACGCAGCCCGGGCCCAGGCTGGCAAAGTCCTCGACCCTCGCGTCGTGGCCGATCGAAGCCGAGCGGTTGAGCAGGACGTGCCTGCCGAATGCGCAGTTCGCGCCGATGACCACGGCGGCATTGACCTGGAATCCCTCGCCGAATCGGGTGCTGCGTGCCAGGATCGCGGTGGGATCGATCAGGGTGGCCGCGCCGGCGAAGCCCCGGCCCATTGCCTCGGCCGTCACCGCCTTGCGGTGCCCGGGCGTGACCAGGGGAACCAGGACGGGCAATGCCCTGATCCCGTCGTCACACGCTGCCGGTACCAGTACCGGCTCGAGTCCGGGGAACTGCCGCCCGGCGCCAGCCGGCATGTTGTCGATGAATGCCGCAATGCTCACTCCGGCGCGCAACGCGATCTCCACCGCTTCATGGACGTATTCCGAACCGATGCCGTAGAGCACGATGGTTCGGTCGCTTGCAATCGCCATTCATTTTCCTCCTGCGCGCCAGCGCGACAAGGCCTCGCATATCCTGTCGACCTCGTGGTCGGTGAGCTCCGGGTAGATGGGAACGGAGAGCATCCTCTCGTACAGGCGTTCCACGTTGCGCAGCGACTTCGCCCGCGCAATGGCGCGGTAGGCGGGCTGCCGGTGCATCGGCGTCGCATAATGACGACCCGTCTGGATCCCTTGCGCCCGCAAGTCCGCGGCGAGCGCATCACGGTGCCGTGCCTGGACGACATACAGGTGAAACGCGTGCGTCGCGCCCGCTGCCGTAACCGGCGCGAGCACCTCGGGATGGTTCGCCAGCGCCTCGTCGTAGCGTCGGGCAATTTCCCGGCGCCGCCGGAAAGCGCCGCGGAAATCCGCGAGCCGCAGTGCGAGTATCGCGGCCTGCACCTCGTCCATCCGCGAGTTCTGGCCATGGAGCTGGCTGCACCGCATGTCGTCCCAGCCGTATTGCCGCAATTGACGCAGTTGCCGTGCGAGGCGATCGTCGTGCGTCACCACCGCGCCGGCGTCCCCCAGCGCGCCGATGTTCTTGGTCGGATAGAAACTGAAGGCGCCGGCGAGCCCCAGGCTCCCTACCGGCTGATCGCCGATCCGCGCGCCGTGCGCCTGGGCACAGTCCTCGACGAGCGCGATGTCCCGCGGCCCGATAACGGCGCGCAGGCCGTCGATGTCGGCGGGATGACCGAATATGTGCACCGGCACGATGGCACGCGTGCGCGGCGAAAGCAGCGACGCCACCGACTCCGCAGACAGACAATGGGTCACGGGGTCGATATCCGCCAGCACGGGCGTGGCGCCCGCGCGCTCGATGGCCGCGACGGTCGCCGTCGCCGTGTGGGCGCTGGTTATCACCTCCTTGCCGGCGACCTCCAGCACGCGAAGGCCGAGCGTGATCGCATCGGTGCCCGAGGCGACCGCGATTGCATGGGGGCAGGCGCAGAACTGCGCGAACAGCTGCTCGAATTCCGTGACCCGCGGCCCCAGGATGTACTGGCCGCCGGACACCACGCCGGCAAGGGCGGTGGCCACTTCCTGCCGGTGCTGCTCGAACCAGCGCACCGGTGCCGCTACGGGTATGGTCACGGCCAGTAGTGCCCGCCCACGCTGCCGAAGTAGGCCAGGGTCCGGCGCAGCCCCTCATCCAGGGACACCCGCGCCTGCCAGCCGATCTCGTGCTCGATGCGCGCGCAACTCCCGTAGTAATCCCCGATGTCGATGCGCTTGCGCTCGTCCGGGAACTCCACCAGCTCGTAGCAACCGCTGCCGTGGGCGGCAACCAGCTTGCGGGCGAGTTCCTCCAGGCCCAGCACCTCGCGGGATCCCAGGTTGTAGACCTTGCCCGTCGATTCGCGTGCCAGTGCGCACAGCATCAGGGCGCGGACCGCGTCGTCCACGTAGTTGAAGTCCCGCAGCTGCCTGCCGTCGCCGAAGACCAGCAGCTTTTCCCCGTCGAGCAGGCGCCTGATCCAGGTGCCGAGGAAGGTCTGGCGGTCATCCCTGACGCGCATGCGCGGACCGTAGGTGTTGGTCAGGCGCAGCACGCAGGTCGCCAGCCCGTACACCTGCGCGTAGAGCTGGTGGTACATCTCGCCGGCGATCTTGTGAATCCCGTTGACGTCGACCGGTTTCAGCGGATGCGCCTCGTCCACCGGCAGGTAGGCCGGCTTGCCGTAGACCTGGCGGGTGCTGGCGAACACGACGCGCACTCCCGGATTGACCTTGCGGCAGGCCTCGAGCACGGTGAGCTGCGCCCGGACGTTGGCCTCGAGATCCTGCGCCGGATCCTGCATCGAATCGATGTGACTGGTCTGTCCGGCCAGGTTGAACAGGTACTCCTGGCCGGCCAGCAGTTCCCGCATGAGTCCTTCGTCGCGCATGTCGCCGATGACGACCTGGACGCGCTGCGCGATCGGCGCGATATTGAACCGGTTGCCACCGTAGCTCGGCTCGAGATTGTCCAGCAGCGTGACCGCAGCCCCGCTTTCGCACAGCCGCAGGGCCAGGTTCGAGCCGATGAATCCCAGCCCCCCGGTCACCAGTACGCGCGCGCCGGCAAAGCCCGCGCGCAGCGATGCTTCTTCAACGCTCACGGGGGTGTCCGCATGTTTCGGCATCGGCGCGGTTCAGGGCACGGACCATCAGGGTGCCAGGTTGATTATCAGACGATCGCGTCAGGATATCAGACTGCAGCGGGTCAGCCAGTTGCTTCGGCGCAATGAAGTCCAGGGCGGCGCCCGGCAGCAATTCCCGATCCGTGGCGAGCGCCGCATGAACACGGCCCGGGAATGTATCGGGATAGCCCTGCGACCGGAGCCTGGCCGCACCCGGTGCGCGGAGCCCCGTTGATCTTGCCCGTCAGGCGGGCGATCGCGACGCGACCGACACGGCCTGTCCGACTTACAACATCCAGCTCCTGCTGCTGATGGGCTACCGGGGCGTCTGACCCAAACCGCGACTGCCTGGCGCCATGCTGCGCGGTGCTGCATGTTACTTCCACGCGCGAGAGCATGAGTCGTGCACCCCGTCCTCCCTGGGCACGAAGCCGAAGGATGGCTCGCTGTCACCGTGATGGGTCTGGTCGGTACTGGAGCTCGTGCCGCTCACGCTGCTGACCCTGGCTTCACGGCCTTCGTTCGCACCACGCGCAGACAGTGCCACGCCTGCGGCGAGAAGGTATGCATTGCGCGCGACGGTGACGGTTCCCGCAGCCATGGCCTGTCGCACCGTTGGCTCCTCCGGAGGTGGGTCGATCCGCCGCCGTCGTGCCTGCAGGCGCTCGAGTTCACCACGCCGCCGAACATTCTCGGACAGGGCAAGCTCGTGCGCCCGGTGCATCGGTAACGCCTGTCCCGAAAGAACCTGCCTGATCTGACACCCGCGCCGACCAGCCACCGGTGAGCGCCCCGGCTTCGTTGGCGTGCAGCGCCGCGAATCGGTGCGCCCGTGTCACGCCGGGTCAGCAATGCATCCCGCCGACCGCTCATCGACCGCCGGGCCGCAAGCGGGTTATGCTTGAAAAATAACCGCTCAGCGCAGGCTCGATCTCGCTGGAGGTAGTTTGAGTCGCACACTGCTCGACGCAGACGATCACTGGTTCCGGCCCTACTTCCTGGTCGACGCCCATCTGCGCGTGTCGGGATGGCCGGAAGCGACGGCACTGACGCTGGAAATACCGGCGGAGTGCGCTCTTGGCCGGCCCTGCTGGGACGTGATCGGCACGGACGGCTGCAAGCGGCGTTGCGGCGACTGTGGTGGTGCGGCTCCCGACGAGAGGACTTGTAGTCGGCTACCCCTGCTGCCGGGTCAGGATGGCTGGATCGTCTGGGCAGATCCGGGGCACATCACCCGCGGCACCGCGGGCCGCGAGGTGCTCGAAGCGCTGCTGGTATGTGGTGCGCTGGGGCAAGCCTCGGATTGGCCGGATCTTGACGCAACGCTGGATGCGATACGCCGGGCCTGTGGCGCCGACGACTGCGAGTTGTTCCTGCTGGAGGCACAGCACGGTGACGTGGTGCTGCGGGGTTGCGCCGGGGCCGACCGCGATGCTTTTTTGCAGCAGACCCGCATGCCGCTGGGATATGGCTATCCGGGCACGGTCACGCTGACCAACCAGCCACTGTGCACGGATCACGTCCAGGACGATGACAGGTTCCGACGCGATGCGGTCAAGCGTCGCGGCATCCAGACCGTTATCGGCGTCCCCGTACTCGATGGCGGGCGCCCGCTCGGCTACCTCGGCGTCGGCTGGAAGCGCACCTCCATTCCCCTTGACTGGGGGTTGCGACTGCTGCAGGCCATGCAACCGCTGGTTCTGGATGCCGCCCGCCGCAGTCTGGAGGTCGGGACAACTGCACTGCCGCCGTGCGCGCTACGCTGTTTCGGGCCGTTGGAGTTCGGGCACAATGAACGGCGCGGGTCGCAGGATGCCTTCGAGCGGCGCAAATCTCTGGACCTGTTGCGCCATTTGTTGCTGGCGCGCGGCGCGCCGTTGCCGCGCGACACGCTGATCGAGCTGCTCTGGCCGGAGGCGCCCTGGGCAGCCGGTGGCAATCGTCTGCACGTCACTTTGAACGCGCTGCGTAACGGCCTGGCGGCGGTCCTGCCAGGCAGCGGAGGCGACCTGGTCAAGCAGCGGCACGGCCACTACCGGCTGGATATCGCCGCGCTCGGGCCGATCGACGCCTTCATGTTCGCAGACGGTGTCGATGCGGCGCGGAAACATCTTCGCTCGGGCGATATCGGTGGCGCTATCAGCCGTCTGGAAGAGGTGCTGCCTCTGTATCGCGGTGAATTGTTTGCCGACGCCGACGATGTGGCATTCGAGACGCCGAGACAGCACTTTCGCCTTCGCTACCGCGAGTCGCTGAGCCTGTTGGTGGACCTGTACCTGCGCCAGGACCGCATCGAGGCGGCAATGGCGGCCTTGGCGGATGCTCGTGAGCGTGCGGACGAGGAGAGTGATCTGTACGAAAGTCTGTTGCACGAGCTGCGCACCCGGCATCGCGATGGCGTCATGGCAATTCCGACGCGCGGCGCACGGCGGCCGGATTAGGTCGCACGCTGTGCGGCCTGCGGCCGGAACAGCAGCAGTGCTGCCGCCAGCGAAGCCAGCGCTGGCAACACCAGCAACAACATCCCCCAATCCATCCTCTGCTGACCGGTGACGGGGTCGAAGGACAGGCATCGCAAGCCTGGCTGCGCCTGTATCGGGTAGTACGGAACGACGTGTCCGCGTAACTCCCAGATCAGCTCGCGCAGACGCTGGGTCTCGCCCAGCCCGCCGTGCAGAGCGCGGCGTACGCGGCCATCGCTCACCGCCACCAGCAGCGAGCCGTGGTCGAACTGGCTCGAGTCAGGCTGACGTTGGTACCAGAATTCAAGGGCGCCCGTGATGTCGGCCAGTGCCCCGCGTTCGGTTACCGCCAGATCCCAGTCGGGGTGCCCCGTCAGGCCGAGCGCACGGGCCTGGGCTGCGAGTTGAGCAACGCTGTCCTGTTCGTCGAAGCTCAGGGCGAGTATGCGGTAGTCGCTGCCGAGCCCGCCCACCGCGGCGGTGGCATCCTTGATCCAGTTGAGGAACGGGGTGCACACGCCAGCGCAACGTCGGTAGAAAAAGGTCACCAGCAGGTTCTGCCCTCGCCCCAATTCCGAAAGCATCACCTGGCGGCCATCCGCCAGCCGCAGCGGGATATCCGGTACCGTCCGCTGCTCGAGTCGCGCCTCGACACGACTCGTTGGCAACGCTTCGTGCTCCGTCCCTGACGCCATTGACGCCAGCATGGAGAGCCCCGCGAGCAGCAGCATGGCCGGACGCATGCTCACGCAGCCATCACGCGCCACCAGCGTTTCCCGATGTCCGCGAGGTACAACAGGAACCCAAGCAGGAACAGCACTGCAAACAGCATGCCCCAGTGTGCATAACCGGCGCCGTGTGCCAGTTCAGCCGGATAGATGGCGAAACGGCGCGGGATCGAGTAGGCGCCGGCCAGGTAGAAACTGGCGAACAAGCCGTAGGCTCCCAGCACCATCGCAATCGCGGCCGTGCGCTGCAGTAACGGGCGTTCAGGCAATCCTCCGGCGTCGAGCAATATGTGCTCGAAGTAGGCGAGCACCAGGAAAACCAGCCCGGCGAGGTTGTAGGTGTGGAAGTGTGCCGGTACCCACAGTGTGTTGTGCAGGCGCACGTTGACGCTGATGGTGGAGTCGATCACCGCGCCTATGCCGCCGATGGCCCAACCCGCCAGCCCGAGGAACAGCAGTATCGACACCAGGTTCCAGCGCATCCTGGCATGGAACACCAGGAGCAGGGCGCCGAACAATGTCACGACCGATGCCGGGATTGCGCTGGCGTAGGAAGCGATCTGGCCGAGATACTGCAGTGCGCCGGGTTGCACGAAATCCATGTAGAGGTGATGGAAGTAGGCGAACAGCACGATGAGCAATACCGCGTTCCAGGAAATCACAACCACCTTGTTGGTTTTCCACGGTCGCCCCGCGTATTGCGGCAGGACTTCATAGGCAGCCGCCACGCCCAGGTACATGGCGAGATTGACCACCGTATGGCCGAAGAAGAATGTCAGGTTCTTCATCAACAGCGGGTCGTTGGCGAGGCCGGCAAAAACCTCCAGATAGTACAGGACCAGCAGGATCACGGCCGACACCAGCGCCGCCACCGCAGCGATCAGGCTGATGCTGATGATCAGTACCGACGGCGGCACGGCCGGATCTGTGCGACCGGCCAGGTAATGCCACCCGAGGGCCTGTTGCAGGGAATAGCGCCTGGCGATTGCGCGCAGCAAGTCAAGGGTCCAGACCAGCCAGGCGGATCCCAGTACTGTCAGGGCGATCAGGAAGCTGATTGCCGACCACGCGGGCCACTCGCCCAGCAGCGGAAGCGGGTAGAGGAAGTACCAGCCTGCGGCGTAGCGGCCGACGAAGGTGCTCACCAGCAGCAATAGCACGCCGAGGATCGTGCCCCAGAGCGCGAAGCTGGCGACCGCTGGCGAGGGCTGCACGTAGCGGCTGAGCACGTCGGCCGCGATCGCCATCGAGGCGACGTACCAGACCCCCACCATGCCGATGCCGTGCAGGGTCATCATCGGATAAAACCAACCGTCGAGCGCCGCCAGGTTGCCGCTCTGCACGGAGCGCATGAATACGCCGAGAAGGATCAGGATCGGGAACAGCACGAACACCACGAGCATCCAGTGCAGGGTGTGGGGATTGGCGGGTCGCATGGTTTGTGTCTCCTCGTTCATGGGATCACCGCACGCTCAGGCTGCTGCGCATACGGTGATGCCCCGCGGCGCAGTATTCGAGGCAAAGTACGAGATAGTCGCCAGGCTCATCCACGCGCACCTTGAGACGGTTGATATAGCCAGGCATGGCCTGGGTTTGTGCCACCAGCTGGCGCTCCGGACCATACAGACCGAACCCGTGATTGACGTCGAGGCTGGAGACGCGAAATTCCACCGTGGAACCTGCCTTCAGCAGGACCTCGCCCAAACGCGGTACGCGGCCGATGTCGTCCCGGCTCGCGATCGGTTCGTCCGACCAGATGAATTCGAACTGGCGCGCGGTCACATAGACGATACGGTCCACGGCCTGGCCGCTGGCATCGTGCTGGCCCGTGTATGGGGCGTCTGGCAGGGTGGTGGCCAGCACTCCGATCACGGCCGCCAGCGCCGCCAGGAACAGCACACGACGGATACCATAGGCACGCGCCGTGTCCACCTCGCGTGGCCGACGGGTGCTGAACGCGATCACCGCGAACACCAGCGCGATAACCGCGCTGATGAGCAGGAACATGTGCCAGATCCGTGCCTGAGGCTGCATCAACCGGGGTGTGTCGTACACCGCCGCCGGGGTGACGGTGATGGCGCCGCCAGCATCATGGGCGCGCAGGTGCGCCAGGAGGGCATCGGTGCTGGCGTCGTCTAGCCCCAGGTTGGGCATCACGATGCCGTTGTAGCGCTCGATCAGCCTGGTCATGATCGGATCGCCCTCGGCAATCAAGGCGTCGGGCTCACTGATCATGCGCCGCAGCCAGGCCCCGTCGCGTCGAACGGACACCCCGGCCAGGTCGGGGCCGACACGATCGCCGCCGCCCAGCGTGTGACAGGCAATGCAGTTGCGTTCGAACAAGGCAGCTCCGTCGATTGCCTGCGCCACCGCACCTGCTGTCGGGAACCCGGTCAGCAAAATCAGGATCAAGAGTTGGGTGCGCATGCCGGTATTCACTCCCACGCCGATTGCCGGGGGAGTTTACGCAGGCAGGCTTACACGGAACTTACACGCGACGCCGCGGTGAGCTTGCGACGAGCGAGGCCAAGGCTGACATGGTAGATTGGTGGCCGGAAAGGCAGCCGTGGATCCGTTTGAGCAGCTCAGTCAGGAGTCCTTCTCGCCACATAATAGCCATAACTGACGAACGCCGAGTGTCGCTCGTAGAGGGCAATCTCGTGTTCTTCGGCGGCCACGATCGCCGCTGCCGCGTCCGAGTTGTCGTTGCGCTCCAGGAACGCTGCGAAGCGGGCCTGCATCGGGCGATAGTAGTTGTCCAGCCCGCATCGCTTCGGAAGCGCGAAGTATCCAACGGGTGAGAAGCCGTTGCGCTCCAGGATCGCCATCTTCGCCGACGCCGTATCCACCTCCGGGTATTCCCGGTTCCAATGCCGCTCGAGTTCGGCCGGTCTCGCTTGCGTCAGCCATGTCAGCTCGGACACGGCCAGTATGCCGTCCGGCTTCAGAAAGCGACGCCAGGCCTGGATGCCGTTCGCAAAACCGATGTTGTAAATGGCGCCTTCCGACCAGATCGCGTCCAAGGATTGCTCTTCGAAGGGAAGCGCATCCATCGAGGCGGCGAGGGTCTCGATCCGTTTCGTGAGGTGCTGACGTTGCGCGGCGATTTCGAGGTCGTGGAGAAAGTCCGGCAGGAAATCGACGGCGGTCACCGATGCGTCGAGTTCTTTCGCCAGCATCAGGGTGGATGCACCGGTCCCGCAGCCAATGTCGGCAATCTTCAGGCCTGTTCTACCGCTCATACCTGACAGGGTGATGGCAAGGCGCGTTTCATCGTCGCCGCCAGGCCCCTGGCGTCTACCTTCCCGGTGCAGGTCGACGAGAAGGGAGAGATCATCCAATGACTGGCTCCTGTCGTTTCGTATGATCGTTCGTGCGCGGTCTGGGAATCAGAGTACCAACACGTCTCGCAAGCGATCTACTCAAACAGCCGCGTCCGCGCGGCTTCCAGCTCCGCAAGTCCAACCGGCTACTCGGTCATGCCGGCGAAATGGTTGGCGGCTCGTTCAGCCGAGGCGATGCAGCAGTTTCGCTATCACAGAAAGCGCGTCTGAGGCTCCGTTCGCCTCGCCCTTCTCGAAGTCACCTTCGATCATGCCCATCTGGTTCGTCACGTGGGCAAGACAGATGACGTCGCGGTCCTGAGCACGGGCGAAGGCATACAGGCCCGCCGCCTCCATCTCTACCGCTGCGATGCCACGTGCCTTTGCGGCGGCGATAGCGGCTTCGGTCTCACGAAACGGCGCATCGGTGGTCCAGGTGCTGCCGCGAATGAGCGCCGGGGTCTCTCTCCATTGCTCATCGAGACGCGCCAACAGACGATCCGATGCATCGCTCCAGTCCGAGGGCGGCAAGTAGTGATAGCTCACGCCCTCGTCTCTGAGAGCCCGATCGATCAGGACGAAGTAGGGTGGTTTGGCAACCGGTGAGATTGCGCCGGAGGAG
>JAGPES010000345.1 GCA_018057015.1 Pseudomonadales bacterium
ATCATCGCCAACCCCAACTGCAGCACGATCCAGATGCTGGTCGCGCTGAAGCCGATCCACGACGCCGTGGGCATCACGCGCATCAACGTCGCGACCTACCAGGCCGTCTCCGGCACCGGCAAGGAGGCGATCGACGAACTGGCGAACCAGACGGCGAGCCTGCTGAACGGCCGTCCTGTGGAGATCACCGTCTATCCCAGGCAGATCGCCTTCAACGTCCTGCCGCAGATCGACACCTTCCAGGACAACGGGTACACGAAGGAAGAGATGAAGATGGTGTGGGAGACGCGCAAGATCCTCGGCGACGACTCCATCCAGGTGAACCCCACCTGTGTGCGCGTGCCGGTGTTCTACGGGCACTCCGAGGCCGTGCACATCGAGACCCGCGACAAGATCACCGCGCCCGAGGCACAGCGCCTGCTCGCCGCGGCGCCGGGGGTGGTGCTGATGGACGAGCGCAAGCCGGGCGGTTACCCGACCCCGGTGGGCGATGCCAGCGGCAAGGATCCGGTGTTCGTCGGGCGCGTGCGCGAGGACATCTCGCATCCGCGCGGGCTCGACCTCTGGGTGGTGTCGGACAATGTGCGCAAAGGTGCTGCACTCAACAGTATCCAGATCGCCGAAACCTTGATCGAACGCTTTTTGTAGCCAATACTCGATTGCGATATTGGCGGAATGCGCGAGGGCCGGCAGCGGCCCCCGAAGCGTGGACGGTTCCGATCCGACGCGGCTTCCCGAGCGTCCGCTTTCCGTGATCCGGGCGCGTCCGGCCTCCCGCGGGAGTGCGGCGCGGTGCCGACCGGAAACCCACGAACAAGGACACTCGATGATCAGGAAGCACGCAGCATCCACTCTCCTTGCGGCCATCGCCCTGCAGGCCTCGCTGGCGCACGGGCTCGGGCTCGGCGACATCACGCTGCGCTCGGCGCTCGACCAGCCCCTTGCCGCGGAAATCCGCCTGCGCGGGGTGGGCGACCTCAACCCGAGCCAGATCCTGGTCGGGTTGGGCAGTGCCGGCGACTTCGAGCGCGCCGGCGTCGAGCGCGTCTACATGCTCTCCGACATCCAGTTCGAGGTGCAATTGGACGGCGAGGGTAACGGCGTGGTGCGCCTGAGCTCCGACGGCCCGATCCGCGAGCCCTACCTCGACTTCGTGGTCGAGGTGCGCTGGCCAACGGGCCGCGTGCTGCGCGAGTACACGGTGCTGCTCGACCTGCCGACCTACAGCGCCGCGGCCGCGGAGCCGGTCACGGCGGTGCGCGCGCAGCCCTTCGGCGCAACGGGCGCGGCGGGCGGCGACGATGGCGGCCTGGCGATGGGCAGCGGCGAACACACCGTCGGCGCGGGCCAGACCCTGTGGAGCATCGCCAACCGCGCGAAGCCCGCCGGCGTTTCCACGCAGCAGATGATGGTCGCGATCCAGCGCGCGAATCCCGAAGCCTTCATCAACGGCAACATGAACCTGTTGCGCTCGGGCGCGGTGTTGCGCATGCCCGAAGGCAGCGACCTGGTGGCGCTGTCCCGGACCGAGGCGCGCCGCGCGGTGGCGCAGCAGACGTCCCGGTCCGCGGTCGGCGGCGCGCCGGCGGCGGCGCCCGAAGCTCCGCCCGCCGCCGAGGCCGGCGCGGCGGCGCCGGAGGGTGAAGGCTATCTCGCGCTCGCGGGCGACACCGCGGGGCAGCCCGGGGTGGAGGCTGCCGGCGGCGTCGGCGAAGCCGGCGGAAGCGCCGGTGCCGATGCCGATCTCAGCGCCGTGCAGGAAAGCCTGTCGGCGGCGGAGCGCGCCAATGCCGAGTTGCAGGCGCGCGTCGCGGCGCTGGAAGCCCAGGTCAAGGATTACGAGAAGCTCGCGCAACTGAAGAGCGACACGCTGAGCGGGGCACAGCAGGCGGCGGGGGAAGAGGCCGCGCCGGCGGCAGAGCCGGCCGCCGAAGCGACGCCGGCGCAAGCGGCGACGCCGCCCGCAACGCCCGAGCCGGGTGTCGTCGAGCGGCTGCTCGGCAACACGATGGCGCTGGTCGCCGCGCTTGTCGCGCTGCTGCTGGCGATGCTGTTCTTCCTGTTCAAGCGCCGCCGCACGGTGGAGGAGTTCGTGCCGGCACCCGAGCGACCGCTGCGTCCCGCGCCGGCACCCGTGCTGGCGGAACCGCGCAAGGAAACGCCGCGCGCGGCTGATCTCGCACCGTCGGCGGTTGCCGCGGCACCCGCGGCGGCCGAGGTGGCCGGTACCGAGCTGGCCGATCCGGTAGGCGAAGCGGAGATCTACCTGGCCTATGGCCGCCAGGAGCGCGCAATCGAGATCCTGCGCGACGCGCTGCACGGCGACCCCGGCCTGAGCGACGTGCGCCTGAAGTTGATGGAAATTCACGACGAGCGCGGGGAACAGCAGGAGTTCATGCACCACTACGCCAGGCTCGGCGGGGACGCGAGGACGCAGCAGGCGGCCCGCGATCTGCTCGAACACGGCAAGAATCCGCAGTGGCTGGCGGTGCTCACCACGGGCGCGGCTGCGCTGGCGGCGGTAGGCATCGAACCGCGGCTCGATCGCGAGCACGAGCTCGCACTCGATCTCGACGCCGAGCTGAAGCAGGCTGGAACTAGCGCGGCGCCGGAACAGGAGTTCGAACTGGGCGGGCTCGACGACGCCGACCTCGATGCCCTCGCCGCGGCGGCTGCCGCGCCGCCTCGGTCGCAACAGGAAGCCATGCTGGCGAAGACCGAGCAGGCCATCGCGCGCGCCGCTGCCGAGCTGGATCTCGGTGCGGAGCAGGGCGGCGCGGATTTCGCCGGTTTCGAGCTCGACGTGGATCAGGCCACCAGCGGGGAATTGCCCGAGTTCGACCTGCCGGGCGAACTGGAACTGGACCTGGAACCGGGCGCCACCGGGCTGGCGCAGGCCGAGGACGCCGATCTTGCGTTCCTGAAGGGCACCGACGAGACGGAGACCAAGCTCGAGCTGGCCCGGGCCTACGTCGACATGGGCGATCTCGATGGCGCACGCGACATCCTCGAGGAAGTGGCGGAGGAAGGCTCGGTCGAGCAACGCGAGCAGGCCGCCGCGCTGCTGGGGCGCATCCGCCCCAGCTGACAGCCGATGTCCGGCACGACGCAGTCGCGGCGCGTAGCGCTCGGCATCGAATACCACGGCGGAGCCTACGCGGGCTGGCAGGCCCAGCGTTCGCCCGGCGTGCCCACCGTGCAGGAAGCGCTCGAGGCGGCGCTGTCGCGCGTCGCCGATCATCCCGTCGCCACGGTCTGCGCCGGACGCACCGATGCCGGCGTGCACGCCAGTGCGCAGGTGGTGCACTTCGACACCCGCGCCGCACGACCGATGCGTGCCTGGGTGATGGGGGTGAATTCGCTGCTGCCCGCGGATGTCGCGGTGCAATGGGCCCGCGAGGTCGGTCCCGATTTCCACGCGCGCTTCTCCGCGCGTTACCGCCGCTACCGCTACCTGGTGCTCACGCGCGCCCAGCGCAGCGCGCTGGCCGCGGGTTCGGCCTGCCTCGAGCGGCGTCCGGTGGATGCGCCGCGCATGCACGAGGCCGCGCAATGCCTGCTCGGCGAACGTGACTTCAGCGCCTTTCGCGGCGCCGGCTGCCAGTCGCGCACCCCGATGCGCCGTCTCGAGCGCGTGGCGGTCAGCCGGGCCGGCGATCTGCTCACCATCGAGGTCGAGGCCAACGCCTTCCTGCTGCACATGGTGCGCAATATCGCCGGTTCCCTGCTGGCCGTCGGCACCGGGGAGCGCTCGGCGCAATGGCTGGCCGAGGTGATGGCATCGCGCGACCGTACGCTCGCCGCGGCGACCGCGCCGGCGCGGGGCCTCTACCTCGTCGATGTCGGCTACGACGCGTGCTGGGGGCTGCCGGGCCAGCCGGTCGGGCCGTGGTTCGCGTGCTGAATTGCGCGCCGTGAAGGTGGCGCCCATCTGCTAGAATCCGCGGCCTTCCAGCCGGTGCGGGTGCGGTGTACGGTGCGAGTACGGGTCAAGATCTGCGGAATCACGCGCGAAGCCGATGCGCTGCTGGCGGCCGATGCCGGCGCCGACGCGAACGGTCTCGGGCACTGGGCGGGCAGCCGTCGCGCGGTGACGGCGGAGCGGGCGCGCACGATTACGGCCACGCTGCCGCCGTTTCTCGCTACCGTCGCGCTGTTCGTCGAT
>JAGPES010000346.1 GCA_018057015.1 Pseudomonadales bacterium
GATCTGGATCGCGCTGCGCTGGGGCGTGGTCGGCGCCGTCGTGGGCGCACTCGTGATCCAGGTCGGGCTCGCATTCATGGTCAAGGACGTGGGCGCGGCGCCGCCGCTCTTCGAACTGCAGTTCCTGATGCTGACGCTCAACCTCACCGCGCTGATCCTCGGCGCTACCGTCAGCGAGCGGTTGCGCGCGCAGGCGCAGCTGCGTGAACGCGACGAGGCGCTCGCGCGCGCGATGCGGTTCGCAACGGCCGGAGAAATGGCCTCGGCGCTCACGCATGAGCTGAACCAGCCGATCACTGCGCTCGTATCCTATCTGCGCGCTGCCGAGATCCTCGCGACGCCCGGCGAGGCCAGCGACACGCGCCTGCCAGAAACGCTCGGCAAAGCTGCGAGCGAGGCGATCCGCGCGTCCGCGGTACTGCGGCGGCTGCGCGATTTCTACAGCACAGGACAAATGGCGCGCGCGCCCCTATCGCTCGCGGCCCTGTGCAACAGTGTCAGCGCCGCGTTCCAGGAGCGCCTGCGCCGCGCGGGCGTGGAGCTCGCCTGCAACGTGAGCGCGGAATTGCCCGCGATCTCCGCCGACCCGACGCAGCTCGAGATCGTGCTCCATAACCTCGTCGCAAACGCGATCGATGCGATGACTGCCGCGGGCAACGTCGTGATGCGCATCGAGATCAGCGCAGAGCAGCGGGACGGCCATGTGCGCCTCACGGTCGCCGACTCCGGCCCTGGTGTGACAACGGATATCGCAACCCGGATCTTCGAGCCCTTCGTCACGACCAAGCCGGGCGGCATGGGTCTCGGGCTTGCGATCAGCCGTTCGCTGCTGCGCGCGCAGGGCGGCGAACTCGAATACAGGGAGGCAGACGGTGGTAGCGGGGCCAGGTTCGAACTGCGATTGCCACTGGCGAGCGAACCGTGAGTGACGCGACCGTCTTTGTGGTCGATGACGACGCCGCGATCCGGGATGCGCTCAGTTTGTTGATCTCGCTGCGCGGCCTGCGCACACAGGTGTTTGAGTCGGCTGGGCATTTTCTCGACACCTATCGAAGCGAGTGGCGCGGTTGCCTGCTGGCGGACCTGCAGATGCCGGGCATGTCGGGACTCGAACTGCAGGCCGAGTTGAAGGCGCGCGGCATCGCACTTCCAGTGATCGTGCTGACGGCGCACGGCGATGTCGCAGCCGCGCGCGCGGCGCTCAAGAACGGCGCGGTCGACTTCCTCGAAAAGCCCGTCGACGACGCCGTACTGATGGACGTGCTCGGCAACGCGATCCGCCTCGACGCGGACCAGCATACCGCGGCGCACGCACGTGCAGCGGCGACCGAGCGCCTAGGGCGCCTGACGCCCCGCGAACGCGACGTGCTGCGCCTCCTGGCGCAAGGCTGTCAGCTTCGTGAGATCGCGCAGCAGCTCGAGATCAGTCCGCGCACGGTCGAGGTCTACAAGGCGCGGATGATGGAGAAGCTCGGCTGCCGCACACTGGCCGATGTGGTGCGCGCGGGGGCAGCCCTGGGCCCGTAGCCCCGTCTCATCCCGCCGGTTCTGCCTGCAACGCGTCCGCGAAGAGATCCTCGCCGAGGAGGAAATCGATCTCATCGCCCGATGTCGACGCGAACTGCGGCGCCGGGCCCTCCACGCCCTGCGCTTCCTGCGACGTCGACGTCTGCTCCATCGGCACCTGCGCCGTGGGCACGTTCATCTGTGGCGCGACGCCTGCGGGTCGCTGCGACCACAGCACGATCGCAATCACCGCCGCGGCGCTGACGGTCGCGACCGGCACGAGAGGCCACCAGGGCGCGCGGCGCCGGTGAGCGCGCTGCACTTCGTCGAGCGCGGCATGCCGCGCGCGCGTGAGGCGCGAACGCACGCGCCCGTCGAGATGCAGGACGCTCGCCTCGAGCACAGCGCGAGTGCGGCTTTCAAAATCGGTCACGACGCGGCCTCCCCGTTTTCGGCGCCAAGCCGCGCGCGCAGCGTGTGCACGGCGCGGGAGTAATGAGTCTTGACGCTGCCTTCCGAGCAACCCATCGCGGCTGCGGTGCCGGCGACATCGAGCTCCTCGAAATTCCTGAGCAGAAACGCCTGCCGCTGCCGGGAAGGCAGCTGCGCCAGGAATTCGCCGAGCAATGTCATGGATTGCTCCGTCTCGAGCCGTGTCTGCGGCCCTGCCTCAGGGCTCGGTGCATTGGCGGCGGGATCAAAGTCGGCGTCCCCGTCACCGCCCTCGCGGGCGTCTCCGCCGCGGTTGGGCCACCAGGCGAAGACCCGCCCGCGTACCTTGCGGCGTCGCTGTACGTCACGGATGCGGTTCTCGAGGATCCGGTAGAAGAGCGGCTTCCACTCCGACGCCGGTCGCGCCCCATAGGCGCGCACGAGCTGCAACATCGCATCCTGCACGGCGTCGAGCGCGTCATCCTCGTGGCGCAGTGCAAACTGCGCGATGCGGAACGCCTTGCGCTCGACCGCGACGAAGAACTGATCGAAGGCGGCGCGGCGCGCCTCTGTGGCATCGTGCATGTCGTGGCCGTCGCCTCGGGCAAAGGTCATGCTATAAGCGCGCGGCCACGCCGCAAGAGCGTCCATGAGGCAAGATAACGCGCTCGCGGGCGGTTCGTTGACGGCGATTTCAAGTATTTGTTTGCCAACGGATATTTCTGGACACAGGCTTCAAAGTGGTGCGCGTCGCGGTGGCCACGCCGCTGCGCAGGACCTTCGACTATCTCGCGGACGAGGCCGTGCCGCGGCCCGGCGCGCGCGTGCGCGTTCCGTTCGGCCGCCGCCAGCTCATCGGCATCGTGCTCGAACTTGCCGTCACTTCGGACCTGCCACACGAGAAACTGAAGCGCGTTCTGGAAATCATCGATCCCGAGCCGGTGTTCGACGCGGAGCTGCTCGCGCTGCTTCGCTGGGCCGCGGACTACTACCACCATCCGATCGGCGAAGTACTGTTCGCGGCGCTGCCGAAGCTCGCGCGCGAAGGTGCGCCCGCACTCGCCCTGCGAGAGCTGTGGATCGCGACCGCGGAGGGCGCGGCGGCGCATGCCGCGGATGCCCTGCGTCGCGCGCCGCGCCAGCGAGCCTTGCTGGCGGCACTCATTGAGCACGAAGGCCTCGGTGCCGAAGCGCTGGCGGCACTGGGAGCGGGGGTACGCGAGGCCGCGCACGCGCTCGTCAAGCGCGGCTGGGCCGCGACGCAGGAGGTGCCGGACACATCCGGCACGGATGCCGCCATCAGCGCGAATAGCGCCATAGGCACGAGTGGTGCCATCGGCACGGCGCGCCCTTCTCCCTTCGTCCTCACGCCCGAGCAGGAGGTCGCGGTCGATGCGATCGAGGCCGCGCAGGGCCGCTTCGGCGCCTTCCTGCTCCACGGCATCACCGGCAGCGGCAAGACGGAAGTGTATTTGCGGCTCGTCGAGCGGGTGCTCGCGCGCGGTGAGCGAGCGCTCGTCCTCGTGCCCGAGATCGGCCTCACGCCGCAGCTCGTCGGCCGTTTCGCCGCGCGCTTCGCGGTACCCATGGCGACGCTGCATTCGGCCCTCACAGGTTCGGCGCGGCTCGCAGCCTGGCGCGACGCGCTGTCCGGTCGTGCGCGCATCGTGCTCGGCACGCGCTCGGCGGTGTTCGCGCCACTCGCGGGGCTCGGGCTCGTGGTCGTCGACGAGGAACATGATGCGTCGTTCAAGCAGCACGAAGGCGGCTTTCGCTACTCCGCGCGCGACGTCGCGGTGATGCGCGCGCAACGCGCCGGCGTGCCGATTGTGCTCGGCTCGGCGACGCCCTCGCTCGAGAGCCTGCACAACGCACAGCAGGGCCGCTATGCGCGGCTCGTGCTGCCGCGGCGCACGGGAGCGGCACTGCCGCCGCGACTCGCGCTCGTCGACCTGCGCGCAGAAGCACTGCGCCACGGCCTCTCGACCTTCGTCGTCGAGGCGATTCGCCGGCATCTCGACGAGCGCGGCCAGGTGCTCGTCTTTCTCAATCGCCGCGGCTACGCCCCGACACTCGCCTGCACGGCCTGCGGCTGGATCGCCGGCTGCGGGTCGTGCGATGCGCGGCTCACCGTCTATGCGCGTGCCGCGCGCCTGAAATGCCACCACTGCGGAGCCGATGCCGCACTGCCCGCGCGCTGCCCGCAATGCGGCTACGACG
>JAGPES010000347.1 GCA_018057015.1 Pseudomonadales bacterium
GTCGGCCGTCTGCAGGGTGTTGTAGCCACAACCCGACAGCCCGCTCAGCAACAGCAGCCACACCGTGGCGTGTATCAGCTTGCGCATGGGAATCTCCTCGTGAATTACCGGCCGGATTATATCCCCGGCGTCCGGCCGCGCCAGCACCCGAGGTCGAGTTCCATGTAGTGATGATCGGGCACGCTTCCCCACCGGCCCCGCAACGCGGAACTGCGCGTTTCCACCACGCCGAACCCCAGCCCCTCGTACAACGCGCGGGCGCGCGGATTGGTGGCGGCGACGTCCAGCGCCGCGCGCGTATACCCCGCATGACTTGCGCGCGCGAGAAGGTCATCGAGCAGCGCCCGCCCCACGCCCTGCCCGCGCAGCGCCGGCGCCACGGCCACGTGCCCGATGTAGGCGACACCGGGCAGCGCAGGCTTCACGACCCGCTCCATGCGCAGCCCGCGCAGGATCACCGCGGGCGCCGCCGGACCATAGAAGCCGAGAATCTGTCGCGCCGCCGCCATGGCGAAGCGCAGGTTGGCGCGCGCATCCCACAGCGCCGCCACACCGACCACCTCGCCCGCGCGCTCCGCCACCACGTGGTTGCGAAAGCCGAACTCGCCGCGCCCGTCGCCGAAGGCGGCGCGCAGGAATTCCAGCGACTGCGCCTCGTGACGATGCGCGAAGACATAGCGGAAGGCGATCGGACCGGATTCGTGGATCAATGGCACGGCGGCCGCGGCATCGTCAGCGTTGCAGGCGCGAAAGCCCGGCGAGTCGTCGTGGTTCATGCATGAGGTCCCGTGATCGGCCGGGTTCAGCCCGCTTCCTGCGACAGGTGCGCCAGCGCATGCGCACTGCGCTCCCAGTTCCTGCCGTCAAAGGGCTCGATGTCCACGTGTTCGATCGTGCCCTCGTCGAGGCAGCGCAGGTTCACGCTGTAGCCGTCGGGGTTGGAGCGCGGCACGTAGAACGACTTGATGCCGCAGTGGCGACAGAAAAGATGCTTCGCCACGCCCGTGCCGAAGGTGTAGCCCGTAAGGCTGTCGGCGCCCTGCAGCAGGCGGAAGCGCGCCGCCGGCACGATCAGGTGCAGGAAACCGGTCATGTGGCAGATGGAGCAGTTGCATTCGCTCACCGTGACGCGCGCCGGCGCCTCGAGCTCGAAACGCACCTTTGCGCAATGGCAGCCGCCGTGATGGATCGTCATGCTCGCGGTCTCCGTGTAGCACCGCGCGATTGTAAACGAAGGTGCGCCCCGGCTTGTCCCACGTCGCTGACGCGCAAGGCCGGGTTCAGCACGTTCGGCTGAAGCCGAACCCACAGAACATTAGCGCCGCGTAACGTGCAGGCCCGCACCTGCATCTGCGACACTCGGCGGTGCAACATCTGCCGACACCACGAGGTATACATGAGCGCTGCAGCCCGACCCGATGGTCCCGCGATGGCCCGTTCCGTCCGCGCGACCGTGATGCAGAACGCCGCCGCCAACGAGCAGGCGCGCACGCTGAACGCCGAGACGGTCGAGGCGCTGTGGAACAGCGGCCTGATGCAGTTCATGAATCCGCGCTGCGCCGGCGGTCACGAGCCTTCGTTCCGCGAGCTCATCGACACCTGGCAGGAACTCGCATGGCAGGACGGCTCGGTGGGCTGGATCGGCATCGCGAACTTCCCGGGCGCTGCCTTCGCCGCGGCCTACCTGCCCGAGGCCGGCTACGACGAGGTCTTCGTGCAGCACGACAACCGCAGCACGGTGGGCGGGCAGTTCGCGCCCAACGGGCTGGGGCAGCGCGTCGAGGGCGGCTACCGCCTGAGCGGGAGCTGGAACTTCGGTAGCGGTACCGGGCATTCGAACTACGTGGTCGGCGGTTTCATCCCGATGCACGACGGCGAGATGCAGATGGGCGACTTCGGCATGCCGGAAATGCTGGTCGCGGTGATGCCGCGCGAGCAGGTCAACTTCACGGACGGCTGGTTCGTGCAGGGACTGAAGGCCACCGGCAGCTTCGACTACAACGTGCAGGAGCAGGTCGTGCCCGACGCGCGCGTGTTCCCGCTGTTCACGCGCGCGCCGCTGCGCGGCGGGCCGCTGTACCGCTTCGGCGTCATGCCGATCACCGCGGCCGGCCACGCCGCCTGGGCGCTGGGCGTGGCGCGCAGCGCGCTCGATGACGTGAAGACGCTCGCGCTGGAGAAGGTGCGCATGGGCGACCTGAGCACGCTGGCGCACAGGCCCACCTTCCAGCGTGGCCTCGCGCACCACGAGGGCATGTGGCGCGCCGCGCGACTGCTGATCACGGACACCTTCGACGGTTTCGAGACTTCCGTGGCCGCCGGCGCGGAGGTGACGCCGGCGATGCGCGCCGAGATGCGCCTCGCGGCCACCTATGCCACCGAGGCCTGCCGCGAAGTCGTGCAATGGGCCCATCTCGCCGCGGGCACGACGGCCATCCGCGAAGGCAGCCGGCTGGAGCGCGCCTTCCGCGACATCTACACCGGCACCCAGCACACGTTTATCGGCGAGAAGACCTACACCGACGCCGCGCAGATCATGCTGGGGCTGATTCCGGACAGTCCGGCGTTGTAGGGCGGCGCCCGATGCATCAGAGAACCACGGAGCGTCGCTGGCCTTGCCGGCCGGTTGCCCCAACGGGGCCCGCGGCAAGTACGTCCCTGTAGGCTCTCGCGCCGCATCCCTGCGGCGCACGGCCCCTTATGGGGCAGCCGGCCGGCAAGGCCGCTCGTCGAGGTACCCGCCAGCTGGGCGCCGTCAGCAGAGGAACAATATGAGCCAGATCAGCGCGGTCGCCAGCAGGCCCTTCAGCGCGCTGCCCTGCAGCACCGCGCGGTCGATCCTGCCGAGTTCCGTGGCGGGATCGCCACCGGCACGGACCGCACGGATCACCGGCCACTCGATCGCAGCCGCGAAGACTGCCCCGCCGACGGCGCCGGCGACGAGCATCGCGCGTCCCGCGGTGTCCGTCGGCACCGCGAGCCAGAGCACAAGCACCGCCAGCGCGCCTCCCAGCTGACCGCCATAGGACATGGTCAGGAACTGGCTCGGACTGTTGCGGGCGAAATCGAAATTGAAAACGAACAGGCCCGGCTTGCCGGGAATGGTGTAGCCGGCGCCCGCGCGGCGGGCACCGAGGAAATGCCCCCACTCGTGCACCAGCGTGCCGAGCACGAAGCCGGCGAGAAACGCCGTCAGCACCGAGAGCAGGCCGGCCAGCGCAAGGCCCGTGACCGCCTGCCACGCGTCCGCCGCCGCCCACATCGACAGCACCAGCATGGCCACCAGCAGGTGGCTGCCGACAATCACCAGGCGCCTGTCGCTGTCGCGCAGCTCGGGCCGCGGGATGCTGGATCGCGCGCTGCCGGCCTCCTGCTGCGACTGCCCGGCGTCGACGCCCTCCTGCACCTGATCGTTGCCGTCGCGGGCGTCGTCGCTCATCTCGCCTCCCGCCTAGCGCGGATGGATACGCAGGAAAGGATTCGCCAGGCGCCCGAGCAGTCCGCCGAGGCGGATCGGGGCGTCCAGCACCGCCAGGCACAGGCAGTCGGAGTCCGCGGCGGCAACCGGGCGATGCTCGTCGCCGGGACCGCGCACCAGGAAATCGCCCTGAGCGTAACGGCCGTCCTGGTCCGAGAAGCTGCCGTGCAGCACCACCGTGATCTCGCTGCCGGCGTGACCGTGCGCCGGAACCTTGCCCCCGGCCCGGATGTGGTGCAACGCCACTTCGCGCCGCGGATCGCCGAAGCCCAGGCGCGAGGCGCGCAGCGCTCCGCTGATCCGCTTCCAGTCGAGCTCCTCCACGCCTTCGGGCGCGAGGCTGCGCAGCGCGCGCGGCAGACCATCGCGCGCCCGCGCCGGGCGCTTGGGAGTCACCGATGCGACCGGCACGGCGCCCTTGCCGTCCAGCCGGTCCAGCAGCCGCGCGAAGGCATCGTCGCCTACCGGCACCGGATCGAGCTCGTTGAACAGCTCGGCGCCGACGCGGCTGAGCTGCGCGGTCTCTTCGCGGCACTGCGGGCAGTACTCGAGATGTACCGCGATCGGAAGTGCCACCGCGCCCGGCAGGCTGCCGGCCACGTAGTCGTTCAGCAGGAATTGGTCGGGGTGGTAATGAGTCATCGTTGCGGCACTCACCTGTCCAGCATCACTTTCA
>JAGPES010000022.1 GCA_018057015.1 Pseudomonadales bacterium
TGCCGGCGGCGCGCCGGTGATCGCGCGCCGCGGCAAGGGCGACGCGAGCGCCTTCGAATAGTCGCAGGTGGGCGCAGGGTGTCCGGCCGGCTATAATCCGCCCCCTTTTCGAACGCGCCGCGCGACTGTCCGTGCGCGCCAGCGACGGGAGCCAGGGTGTCGGAGCCAATCGAGACGGAACTTGCCGCGAGGCCGGACGCCCCGGAAGCGGCAGTGGGCGAGCAGCAGGAGCTGCCGCTCGCGTTCGTGCACGGCAAGCCGCTCACGGTGCTGCCCAGGGATCTCTACATCCCGCCCGAGGCGCTGGAAGTGTTCCTCGAGGCCTTCGAGGGGCCGCTGGACCTGCTGCTCTACCTGATCCGGCGCCAGAACCTCGACATCCTCGAGATCAACGTCGCCCAGATCACCGAGCAGTACATGCAGTACGTCGAGCTGATGGACGCGATGCAGTTCGAGCTCGCCGCCGAATACCTGGTGATGTCGGCGATGCTGGCCGAGATCAAGTCGCGCATGCTGCTGCCGCGCCAGCAGAGTGCCGCCGAGGAGGAGGCCGACCCGCGCGCGGACCTGATCCGGCGCCTGCAGGAGTACGAGCAGTTCAAGCAGGCCGCCGAGGACATGGACGCGCTGCCACGGCTCGAACGCGACGTGTTCCTGGCCGCGGCCGAGCCGCCGGAGCTCAGACGCGAGCGGCCGCAGCCGCAGGTCGAGTTGCGCGAGCTGCTGCTCGCCTTCGCCGAGGTGGCGCGCCGCGCGGCGATGAACGTGAGCCACCACGTGCAGATGGAACGGCTGTCGACGCGCGAACGCATGGCCGAGATCCTCGACCGCCTGAAGACGCCGCAGTTCGTGCCCTTCGCCAGCCTGTTCCGGGTCGAGGAAGGGCGCATGGGGGTGGTGGTGACCTTCCTCGCGATCATGGAGCTGATCAAGGAATCCCTGATCGAGATGGTGCAGTCGGAGCCGTTCGGACCCATTCACGTGAAACCGCGGGGGCAGGATGCAGTTGAAGTCGATCATTGAGGGCGCGCTGCTCGCGGCGGGCCGCCCGCTAACGCTGGACGAACTGGCGGATCTGTTCGATCTCACCGACCGCCCCGCGACCGCGGAACTGGCCGAGGCCGTGCAGGCGCTGCGCGCCGACTGCGAGGGCCGCGGTTTCGAGGTCTGCCAGGTGGCCAGCGGCTACCGCCTGCAGGTGCGCCAGGAACTCTCGCCGTGGATCGCGCGGCTGTGGCAGGAGAAGCCCGCGCGCTACTCGCGCGCGATGCTCGAGACGCTGTCGATCATCGCCTATCGCCAGCCGATCACGCGCGGCGACATCGAGGAGGTGCGCGGCGTCGCGGTGAACCCCAACATCATCCGCACCCTGCAGGAGCGCGACTGGGTGCGCGTCGTCGGACACCGCGACGTCCCGGGGCGCCCCGAACTGCTGGCGACCACGCGGCAGTTCCTCGACTACTTCGGCCTCAAGGGGCTGGACGACCTGCCGTCGCTCGCCGAGATCAAGGATTTCGAGCAGGTGAACCCGGAGATGACGCTCGCGATCGAACCGTCCGCGCAAGCGCAAGCAGGGGAAACGCAAGCCGCCGTCGCTGCGCATGGCGACGAGGTTCCGGACCAATGAGCGGCGAGGGTGCGCGCCTGCACAAGGCGCTGGCGGACCTCGGCCTGGGGTCGCGGCGCGAGATCGAGGGCTGGATCGAGGCGGGGCGCGTCACGGTGAACGGCAGGCCCGCGGTGCTGGGCCAGCGGCTCGCGCGCGGCGACCGGGTCGCCGTCGACGGCAAGCCCGTGCGACTGCCCGAGGCGCAGCCCGCGGCTATTCGCGTGATCGCCTACAACAAGCCCGAGGGAGAGATATGCAGCCGCCGCGACCCGGAGGGGCGTCCCACGGTGTTCGCCGCGCTGCCGCGACTGCGCGAGGGGCGCTGGATCATCGTGGGCCGCCTCGACCTCAACACCACCGGCCTTCTGCTCGCCACCGATTCCGGCGAACTGGCGAACCGCCTGATGCATCCGGGGTCGGCAATCGAGCGCGAGTATCTGGTGCGCGTGCTGGGCGAGGTGGATGCCCCGCTGCTGGCGCGGCTGCGCGCGGGGGTGATGCTCGACGACGGCATGGCCGCGTTCGACGGCATCCGCGAACTCGAGGGGGAGGGCAGCAACCGCTGGTTCGCGGTGGTGCTGCGCGAGGGGCGCAATCGCGAGGTGCGGCGGCTGTGGGAGTCGCAGGGCTGCAAGGTCAGCCGCCTGAAACGCGTGCGTTTCGGCACCGTGGCGCTGGGTCCGCGCGAGCGTCGCGGCACCTGCCGCGAGCTCGAGGCAGCCGAGGTGCGGGCGCTGTGCGCGACGGTGGGGCTGATCCCGCCGGCGCGCGCCGTCGTCGCGGCCGAGCGGCCCGCCGGTCGTCGTCGCGAGGCGGCCGGCACGGCGAAACGCCCGGGAGCGCCACGCGCGAGCCGTCACGCCCGCGGGACGTATTCCAGCGTCGGGGACGACCGCGCCACGCCACGCACGCGCAATCCCGACGCCCCGAAACGCCCGCCGCGACGGCGCTAGCGCCGAACCGGGCCCCCCGCGCGATCGATATCCTCAGTCGGCCGCGACGCAGCGGTTGCGGCCCTCGCTCTTGGCGCGATAGAGCGCGCGGTCGGCGCGATCGAACAGGCCGTCGACGGTTTCGGCGTCGCGGATCTCGCCGGCGCCAATGCTGACCGTGATCTTCCCCGTGGTCGCGGCGTCCATGCTGCAGCGATGCGCGATGCGCTTGCGGATGCGCTCGGCGATCTGCATGCCCTTGGCCAGGGACGTCTGGCTCAGGATCACCACGAACTCCTCGCCGCCGAAACGGAAGGCCTGGTCGTAGGGACGCAGGCAGTCGCGCACCTGCGCCGCCACGCCGCGGATCACCTGGTCACCGGCGCCGTGGCCGAGCGAGTCGTTGACGCGCTTGAAATGATCGATGTCGGCGATCAGCATCGCGAAGGGCTGCCCGAAGCGCTGCGCGCGCGCCACCTCGGTGGCCAGCGCGGCATCGAGTGCCATGCGGTTGCCGAGGCCGGTCAGCGGATCCTTGCGCGCCAGCAGCTTGAGGCGATGGTGCTGCAGCGCGTTGCGAAGCGGCGCGGCCAGCGGTGCGAGCAGCGCGGCCAGCGGCGTGTGCAGCTCGCCGCGGACCTGGGCCTCGACCTGACCGAGGTATTCGCCGTCCAGGTGCAGCCGCGAGCGCAGGGTCCTGGCGGTGCCGCGGCCGGCGACGAAGCACTCGGCCGAGTCGGGCGGCGAGTAGCACAGGCCCTCGACGGGGAACGCGAGTCGCAGTTCCTCGAGGAACAGTTCCAGCAGCTTGCGCAGGTCGAGCTGCCGGTGCAGGCGGATGCCGAGCTGCAGTTCGGACAGGCTCAGGGCGCGCTCCGCCGCTGCCGGCGGGAGTGCCGGGCGGGGGATCGTGTGCGGGAACTGCAGGATGTCTGCTCCGGCCATTGTCTTCGTCCGCCTGTCACTGAAGGTCGCAGGGCCGGCGAAGCGATATTCATGCCACCGCGTGCGCGATCGTTTGCAATCGCTTGAAAAGCAAGCGGAAAAATCCGCCGTTCGCACCTGCGTGCATGCCGGCTGCGCGGGCGTGACGATTAATTGACGGCAACCGGCGCCGTGTCGCGACGACGAGCGTCAACCGCCCTGCGCATCCAGCGAGCAGCCCGTGACACCGGCGCTCGCGGGTCCCATCAGGTAGAGATAGGCCGGCATGATCCGTGCCGGGTGCGGGTTGCGCTGCGGCGGCTCCGCGGGATAGGCCGCGCGGCGCATCGCGGTGTTGGTCGCACCGGGGTTGATGCAGTTGACGCGGATCGCCGAGGTGTTGGCCAGCTCGTCGGCGAGCACCTGGGCGAGACCCTCGATACCGAACTTCGACACCGCGTAGGCGCCCCAGTAGGCGCGCCCGTGCCGGCCGACGCTGGAGGTGGAGAACACGATCGAGGCATCTGACGCCAGGCGCAGCGCCGGCATCAAGGCCTTGGTGAGCGCAAACGGCGCGGTCAGGTTGACCGCCATCACCTCGAGCCATTTCGCGGTCGGGTACTGTTCGAGCGGCGTGCGCGGTCCGAGCAGCGCGGCGTTGTGCAGCAAGCCGTGCAGGCAGCCCAGTGTCTCCACGACGGCCTCGTTCAGCGCGCCGTAATCCTCCTCGCCCGCGCGCGCGAGGTCCAGCAGCTGGATCACGGGCTCCGCGCCGCCGGCGGCGACGATTTCGTCGTACACCGCCTCGAGCTTCGCCTGCGTGCGGCCCAGCAGCACCACCGTGGCCCCGTGGGCGGCGAAGGCGAGCGCGGCGGCACGGCCGATGCCGTCCCCGGCCCCGGTCACGAGGACGTTGCGTGCGGCCAGCAGATCGGCCGGCGCCCGGTAGAGATGGGCATGCTGCATGCGGTTTTGCGCTCTCAATCGGCCAGGAAATCGGTGAACAGGATGTGCGCGATCGCCGCCACCGAGTCCGCGTGGTAGTCCGCCTGCCACCCGGCGACGGCCTCGTCGGGCTCGAGGTAGCCGTAGGTGGCGGCAATGGTCCGCATGCCGGCGTTGCGCCCGGCCTGGATGTCGCGGGCGTGGTCGCCGACGTAGACCGCTTCCGTGACCGCGCAGCCCAGGCGTGCGCAGGCGAGCAGCAGCGGCTCCGGGTCGGGCTTGGTGCGCGTCACGTGATCCGGGCAGACCAGCACGTCGGGCGGCGGCTCGAGGCGGGTCCGCGCGAGCAGGGGCTCGGCCAGGTAGTTCGGCTTGTTGGTGACCACGCCCCAGCGGACGCCGCGCGCGGCTAGCGCGGGCAGCAACTCGGCCATGCCGGGAAATGGCACGGTGTCGACCAGCAGGTGCGCCTCGTAGAGTGCGAGCAGGCGCCGGCGCAGTGCCTCGAAGGCCGGATCCTCCTCGTCGATGGCGAAGGCGAGGCGCACCAGCGCGCGCGCGCCGTGCGAGACGGCGCGCCGGATCGGTTCGCAGGGCAGCGGCTCGCAGCCGTGCTCGGCGCGCAGCAGGTTCACCACGGTCACGAAATCCGGGGCGGTGTCGAGCAGCGTGCCGTCGAGGTCGAACAGCACCGCGCGCAGGCGGGGGCGGACGGATTCCCCCATCAGGCGGGCTTGCGCGCGTGCACGAGGTAGTTCACGTCGACGTCGCGACCGATGCTGAATACCTGCGTGATCGGGTTGTAGAGCATGCCGGAGATGTCCTCGGTCTGCAGCCCGGCCTGGCGCGTCCACGCCGCGAGCTCCGAGGGCCGGATGAAGCGCGCGTAGTCGTGCGTGCCCTTGGGCAGCAGCCTCAAAATGTGTTCGGCGCCGAGGATCG
The DNA here is from genome assembly GCA_018057015.1 of Pseudomonadales bacterium. GTDB lineage: Bacteria > Pseudomonadota > Gammaproteobacteria > Pseudomonadales > UBA5518 > UBA5518. Next base: position 5,353 of record JAGPES010000022.1, read on the forward strand.
CGAAGACGTAGCTCTTGGGGTTGCGGTTGATGGTCGCGAAATAGACGTCGCCGCCGGGGCGCGCCAGCCGGGCGCAGGCGCGCACCAGCGAACCGGGGTCGGGCACGTGCTCGAGCACCTCGAGGCAGGTCACGATGTCGAAGCTTTCCGGTTGTTCATCGGCCAGGGTCTCGGCGCTGGCGTGGCGGTAGTCGATCTCGAGGCCGGATTCGAGCAGGTGCAGCCGCGCGACCGCGAGCGGCGCCTCGCCCATGTCGATGCCGCTGACCGTGGCGCCGCGCTGCGCCAGCGCCTCGCTGAGGATGCCGCCGCCGCAGCCCACGTCGAGCACGCGCCGGCCGGCGACCGGGGAGCGCGCGTCGATGTAGTTCGCGCGCAACGGGTTCATCTGGTGCAGGGGGCGGAAGTCGCCGGCGCGATCCCACCAGCGGCTGGCCAGCGCCTCGAACTTGGCGATTTCCGCGGCATCGACGTTGGGTGTGGTGTCTGTCTTCATTCAACCGGACCTGTGTTGCGATTGGGTGGGCCGCAGCCTCAGCGTCGGCCGATGCGTTGCTGCCAGGCGAGCGCCTCGGCGTGCAGTTCCCCGGGCGCCAGCGTGCACAGCCGGCGCCTCGACAGCAGCGCGCGGCCCTCGACCCAGGCATGGGTGACCGCCGCACCGCTGCCGGTGTAGACCAGCGCCGAATGCGCGTCATATACGGGCGTGCAGGCAATCCGGCGCATGTCGACGGCAATCATGTCGGCGTCCTTGCCGGGCTCCAGGCTGCCGATGCGCTCGCCGAGCCCGAGCGCCTCGGCGCCGCCCAGCGTCGCCATGCGCAACGCGGCGTGGGCCGACAGCGCGGTCGGGTCGCCGCTGCTCCCCTTCGCCAGCAGCGCCGCCAGGCGCATCTCGGCGAAGAGGTCGAGCGAGTTGTTGCTGGCGGCGCCGTCGGTGCCGAGCGCGACGTTGATGCCCGCCTCCCCCAGCGTGCGCACCGGGCAGAAGCCGGCGGCGAGCTTCAGGTTCGAGCTCGGGCAGTGCAGCACCTGGACGCGGTTGCGCGCCAGCAGTTCGAGGTCCTCCGGGGCGACCTGCGTCATGTGCACGGCCTGAAAGCGCGGCGACAGCAGCCCGAGCGACTCGAGACGCGCCAGCGGGCGGCAGCCGTGCCCGGCGACTGCGTCGCGGATTTCCCCGGCGCTCTCGTGCACGTGCATCTGCACCGCGGCGTCGAGCTCCGCCGCCAGCGTCGCCACGCGCGCCAGCGTCTGGTTGCTCGTGGTGTAGGGTGCGTGCGGGCCGAAGGCGAAGGAGAGCCGCGGACAGCTGCGGTAGTCATCGCGCACCTGCAGCCCCTTGGCGAGGTACTCGTCGGCGTTCCCGCCCCAGGCGCTGGGCAGCTCGAAGATCGGGAAGGCGATCTGGGCCCGGAAGCCCGCTTCGACCACCGTCTCGGCGGCCACGTCGGGGAAGAAGTACATGTCGCTGGCGCAGGTGGTGCCGCTCGCGAGCATCTCGGCGATCGCGAGCCGGGTGCCGGTGCGCACGAAGTCCTCGCCCACCCAGCGTGCCTCCGCCGGCCAGATGTGGTCCCGCAGCCAGTCCATCAGCATGTGGTCGTCGGCGAGGCCGCGCAGCAGGGTCATGGCCGCGTGGCCGTGGGTGTTGACCAGCCCGGGCATCAGCAGGTGGTCGTCCAGGGCCGTCTCCAGGGGCGCGCGGAACGCCCCGGCGAGGCGATCGGCCGGGAACACGGCCACGATGCGCCCGTCGCGCAGCGCGACGGCATGGTGTTCCAGCACGGTGTCGTGCGGGTTGACCGGCAGGACCCAGCGCGCGCGGATGATCTGGTCGACGTTCTCCAATACCCCTCCTTGGTGGCTCGGGTGCCGTGAGCGGCGGCAAGTATAACCGCAAGCCCGGCGCCCCGGACCCGTGCCGGTCGGCAGAGGCTGCGGTTAGCCCCGGGGCGGGGGGCTGTGCTATGATGCCGCCCTTTTGAAGTCGCCGAAATCCGCGCTCGACAGCGTGCTGCCGCAGTCCCGGGCTTGGCCGAATCCATAGGCTTTTCAGGTTGTTATGGGCGAATTAGCAAAAGAAGTCGTAGCGGTCAGCATCGAGAGCGAATTGCGCCAGTCCTACCTCGACTACGCCATGAGCGTGATCGTGGGGCGGGCGCTGCCGGACGTGCGCGACGGCCTGAAGCCGGTGCACCGGCGCGTGCTGTTCGCGATGAGCGAGCTCGGCAACGACTGGAACAAGGCCTACAAGAAGTCGGCGCGCATCGTGGGCGACGTCATCGGCAAGTACCACCCGCACGGCGACTCGGCGGTCTACGACACGATCGTGCGCATGGCGCAGCCCTTCTCGATGCGCTACGTGCTGGTCGACGGGCAGGGCAACTTCGGCTCGGTCGACGGCGACTCGGCGGCGGCGATGCGCTACACCGAGATCCGCATGCGCAAGATCGCGCACGAGCTGATCGCGGACCTCGACAAGGAGACCGTGGATTTCGTGCCGAACTACGACGGCACCGAGATGATCCCGGCGGTGTTCCCCACGCGCATCCCGAACCTGCTGGTCAACGGCTCCTCGGGCATCGCGGTCGGCATGGCGACCAACATCCCGCCGCACAACCTCGGCGAGGTGATCCGGGCCTGTCTGGCGCTGATCGACAACCCGGCGCTCGAGGTCGACGACCTGATCGAGATCATCCCGGGCCCGGACTTCCCGACCGGCGGCATCATCAACGGCCGCCAGGGCATCGTCGAGGCCTACCGCACCGGGCGCGGGCGCATCTACGTGCGGGCCCGCGCCGAGGTGATCACCGACGACAGCAGCGGCCGCGAGACGATCATCATCACCGAGATCCCCTACCAGCTGAACAAGGCGCGGCTGATCGAGAAGATCGCCGAGCTGGTGAAGGAAAAGCGCATCGAGGGCATCTCGGAGCTGCGCGACGAGTCGGACAAGGACGGCCTGCGCGTGGTGATCGAGCTGCGCCGCGGCGAGTCGGGCGAGGTGGTGCTGAACAACCTCTATGCCCAGACCCAGCTCGAGAGCGTCTTCGGCATCAACGTGGTGGCGCTGGTCGACGGCCAGCCGCGCACGCTGAACCTGAAGGAACTGCTGGAGGCCTTCCTGCGCCACCGCCGCGAGGTGGTGACGCGGCGCACGGTGTACCTGCTGCGCAAGGCGCGCGAGCGCGGTCACGTGCTGGAAGGTCTCGCGATCGCGCTGGCCAATATCGACCAGGTGATCGAGCTGATCCGCAACTCGCCCAGCCCCGCCGATGCGCGCGAGCGCCTGGTGGCGCGTGCGTGGGAGCCCGGCACGGTGCTGGCGATGCTCGACAAGGCGGGCGCCGATGCCTGCCGTCCCGAGGACCTGTCGCGCGAGTTCGGGCTGCGCGATAACCGCTATCACCTGTCGCCGGAACAGGCGCAGGCGATCCTGGACCTGCGCCTGCATCGCCTGACCGGCCTGGAGCACGAGAAGCTGCTCGAGGAGTACCAGCAGAAGCTGGAGCAGATCGCGGATTACCTGGAGATCCTCGGCGATCCGTTGCGCCTGATGCGCGTGATCCGCGAGGAACTCGAGGCGGTGGCCAGCGACTACGGCGACAAGCGCCTCACCGAGATCGTCTCCAGCCGGCTGGACCTCACGCGCGAGGACCTGATCCCGCAGGAGGAGCGCGTGGTCACGGTGTCGTTCAGCGGTTACGCCAAGTCGCAGCCGCTCGATGCCTACCAGGCGCAACGCCGCGGCGGCGTGGGCCGCTCGGGCGCGCCGGTGCGCGAGGAGGATTCGATCGAGCACCTGCTGGTGGCGAACTCGCACCACACGATCCTGTGCTTCTCCAATCGCGGGCGCGTGTTCTGGCTCAAGGTCTACGAGATCCCGGTCGCCTCGCGCGGCGCCAAGGGACGCCCGCTGGTGAACCTGCTGCGGCTGGAGGGCGACGAGCGCATCACCTCGCTGCTGCCGGTCGGCTCCTTCGATGCCGATCGCTTCGTGTTCATGGCGACCTCCGACGGCACCGTGAAGAAGACGCCGCTCGATGCATTCTCGCGCCCGCGCGGCAACGGGCTGATCGCGATCGATCTGGGCGCGGACGACCACCTGGTCGGCACCGCGATCACCGACGGCAGCAGCGACGTGCTGCTGTTCAGCAGCGGCGGCAAGGCGGTGCGCTTCAAGGAGTCCGCGGTGCGCGCGATGGGACGCACCGCGCACGGCGTGCGTGGCATGCGCCTGGGCGCCGGGCAGCGCGTGGTGTCGCTGATCGTGCCCGACGAGAGCGCCTCGCAGGTGCTCACGCTGAGCGCCAACGGTTACGGCAAGCGCACCGCGACCGGGGATTTCCCGCTGCACGGTCGCGCCGGCCAGGGCGTGATCGCGATGCAGGCGAGCGAGCGCAACGGCGCGCTGGTCGGCGCGATCCGCGTGCTGCCGAGCGACGAGGTGATGCTGATCAGCGACCAGGGCACGCTGCTGCGCACGGCGGTCGAGCAGATCTCGCTGCTCAGCCGCAACACGCAGGGCGTGAAGGTCATGAACGTCCGTGACGGCGAGATGCTGGTCGGCATGGCCCGCATCGCCGAGGCGGAGGGTTCCGGCGCGGCGGACGAGGACGACGACGGCGATGGTCCCGCGGATCCCGCGGACTGCTGAGGCGTCATTTTTTCTATCGCACACCACGAGAAAGGCGGAGCCATGACACGAGTATTCAATTTCTGCGCGGGACCGGCCGCGCTGCCCGAGGCGGTGCTGGCGCGCGCGCGCGACGAGCTGCTCGACTGGCACGGACGCGGCCTCTCGGTGATGGAGATGAGCCACCGCGGCAAGGACATGGTCGGCATCGCCGAAAAGGCGGAGGCGGACCTGCGCGAGCTGCTCGGCGTCGGCGATGACTACGCGGTGCTGTTCCTGCAGGGCGGCGCGACGGCGCAGTTCGCCGCGGTGCCGCTGAACCTGCTCGGCACGGCCGGCAAGGCCGATTACGTGAACACCGGGCAGTGGTCGGTAAAGGCCATCGCCGAGGCGCAGAAGTACTGCGAGGTCAACGTGGCGGCGAGCTCCGAGGCCACGCGCTTCACCAGCGTGCCGGCGCAGTCCGTGTGGCAGCGTTCCCCGGCGGCCGCCTACCTGCACTACACCCCGAACGAGACCATCGGTGGCGTCGAGTACGGCTGGGTGCCCGAGGTGGGCGCGACACCGCTGGTCGCCGACATGTCCTCGACGATCCTGTCGCGCCCGGTCGACGTCAACCGCTTCGGCGTGATCTACGCCGGCGCGCAGAAGAACATCGGTCCCGCGGGCCTGGTGCTGGTGATCGTGCGCCGCGAGCTGCTGGGCCGTCCCGACCCGCGCACGCCGGCCGTGCTGGACTGGACGCTGCAGGCGAAGAACGCCTCGATGTACAACACGCCGCCGACCTATTCCATCTACCTTGCCGGGCTGGTGTTCCAGTGGCTGAAGGACCAGGGCGGACTCGGCGCGATGGGCGAGCTGAACCGCCGCAAGGCCGAGGCACTGTACGGCTACATCGACGCCAGCGGCTTCTACGCCAACCCGGTCGAGAAGGCCTCGCGCTCGTGGATGAACGTGCCGTTCACGGTCGCCGATGCCGCGCTCGAGAAGCCCTTCGTCGCCGAGGCGGAAAAGGCCGGGCTGCTGTACCTCGAGGGCCACCGTTCGGTCGGCGGCATGCGCGCGAGCATCTACAACGCGGTGGGCATGGACGCGGTGAACGCGCTGATCGACTTCATGAAGGACTTCGCGGCCCGCAAGGGCTGAGCGCGACATGCCGGACACGACGGATTCCGCCAGCGCGCTCGAACGCATCCGCGCCGAGATAGACGGCATCGACCTGCAGCTGCAGGAGTTGCTGAACCGGCGCGCCGCGTGCGCGCAGCAGGTCGCCGAGGTGAAGAAGGCCGAGCTGCTGCTCACGCACGGTCACGCCGGTCCGGGGCAGGTGCAGTTCTACCGCCCCGAGCGCGAGGCGCAGGTGCTGCGCCGCGTGATGGCGCGCAACGACGGGCCGCTGCCGGCGACCGAGGTCGCGCACATCTTCCGCGAGATCATGTCGGCCTGCCTCGCGCTCGAGAAGCCGATGACCATCGCCTTCCTCGGTCCCGAGGGCACCTTCACGCAGGCCGCCGCGGTGAAGCACTTCGGCTACGCGGTGCAGAGCAGACCGCTGCCGTCCATCGGGGCGGTGTTCGAGGAGGTCGAGTCGGGCGAGGCAGACTACGGCGTGGTGCCGGTGGAGAACTCCACCGAGGGCATGGTCACGCACACGCTGGACAACTTCGTCGGGTCGACCCTGAAGATCTGCGGCGAGGTCGAGCTGCCGATCCGCCATCACCTGCTGGGAGCGCCCGGCTGCAGGCTGGAAAACGTCACGCGTATCTGTGCCCACCAGCAGGCGCTCGCGCAGTGCCGCCACTGGCTGGAGAAGAACTGGCCGCGGATCGAGCAGCAGCCGACGTCGAGCAACGCCGAGGCGGCGCGCCTCGCGGTGGCCGATTCCACGATCGCCGCGATCGCCGGCGACATGGCGCGCGAGGCCTACGGCCTGGTGACGCTGGCCGCGAGCATCCAGGACTACGCCGACAACACCACGCGCTTCCTCGTGGTGGGGCGCGAGATGGTCAAGCCCAGCGGCAGCGACAAGACCTCGATCATCGTGTCCACCCACAACAAGCCCGGTGCGCTGTTCAAGCTGCTCGAGCCGTTCCAGCGCGAGCAGCTGATGCTGACGCGCATCGACACGCGGCCCTCGCGTGCGCAGCCCTGGACGTACCTTTTCTTCATCGAGTTCGAGGGGCACCAGGACGACCCCAAGGTGGCGGCCGTGCTGGCCGAGCTGGAGGAACAGACGGTGATGCTGAAGATCCTGGGCTCCTATCCCCAGGCAGTGATCTGAGGCCATGAGCGCGCGCGTGGGCACGATGCTCTTCGTCGGCCTCGGCCTGATCGGCGGCTCGCTGGCGGCGGCGCTGCGTGGCACCGGCTTCGCCGCTCGCATGACGGCGTTCAACCGCAATCGCGCCACGCTCGATTACGCGCTCGGCGCCGGACTCATCGATGCCGCGCCGGCGAGCCTCGAGGAGGCCATCGCCGAGGCCGAGCTCATCGTGGTCGGCGTGCCCACGCTGACCGTGGGCCGGATCTTCGCCGCGATCCGCGCGCATGGCCGCCCGGACGTGCTGATCACCGACGTGGCGAGCGTCAAGGGCAGCGTGGTCATGGCCGCGCGCGATGCCTTCGGCGCGGTGCCGCCGCGGCTCATCCCGGCGCACCCGATCGCGGGCGCGGAGAAATCCGGCGTGGAGGCGGCGCGCGCGGACCTCTTCGTGCGCCACCGCGTGATCCTGACGCCGCTCGCGGATTCCGACCCCGGGGCGCTCGCCACGATCGGGGACATGTGGCGCCTGACCGGCGCCGACGTGGTGCGCATGGACGTGGCCGAGCACGACCGCGTGCTCGCGATGACCAGCCATCTGCCGCACCTGCTGGCCTTCGCGCTGGTCGACAGCCTGGCGAACCGGCCTGCCAGCGACGAGATATTCCGCTGTGCGGCCGGCGGCTTTCGCGATTTCACGCGCATTGCCTCCAGCGACGTGGTGATGTGGCGCGACATCGCGCTGGCCAATCGCGATGCGCTGCTCGGTGCACTGGATGGCTTCGCGCACACCCTGGAAACCGTCCGCGCGGCCGTTGCCGGCAGCGACGGCGAGAAACTGGAGCAGGTGTTCGGGCGCGCGCGCGCGGCGCGCGAGCGCTACATGCGCTGGCTCGAGCGGGGCGATCATCCGGAACAATGACGGGGGCGACGTGACACGGGACGGGCGAATCGATTACCTCGCGAGTGGCGGCACGGTGCTGCGCGGCGAGTTGCGCGTGCCCGGCGACAAGTCGATCTCGCACCGCTCGATCATGCTCGGTTCGCTGGCCGAAGGCACCACCGAGGTGAGCGGTTTCCTCGAGGGCGAGGACAGCCTGGCGACACTGGCGGCTTTCCGCGCCATGGGCGTGCGCATCGAGGGGCCCGAGCGGGGCCGCGTGCGCATCGAGGGCGTGGGCATGCACGGGCTGCGGGCGCCCGCGGCGCCGCTGTACCTGGGCAACTCCGGCACCTCGATGCGGCTGCTCGCCGGCCTGCTGTCGGCGCAGCCCTTCGACGTCTGCCTGAGCGGCGACGCGTCGCTGACGCGCCGCCCGATGGCGCGCGTGGCGGACCCGCTGCGCCGGATGGGCGCGCAGATCGAGACCGCCGCCGACGGACGCCCGCCGCTCGTGCTGCGCGGCGGGCGCGCGCTGCACGGCATCGAGTACCTCATGCCGGTGGCCAGCGCGCAGGTCAAGTCCGCGGTGCTGCTGGCGGGGCTCTACGCCGCGGGTACCACGCGCGTGATCGAGCCGGCGCCGACCCGCGACCACACCGAGCGCATGCTGGGCGGCTTCGGCTACCCGGTACGGCGCGACGGCGCGTGCGTGGAACTGGTCGGCGGGCAGCGCCTGCGCGCAACGCGCGTCGACGTGCCGGCGGACATCTCCTCGGCGGCCTTCTTCCTCGTTGCCGCCGCGATCACACCGGGTTCGGAGCTGCTGCTGCACAACGTGGGCGTGAACCCGACGCGCACCGGCGTGATCAACATCCTGCGCGCAATGGGTGCGGGCATCGAGCTGGTCGATCCGCGCGAGTCCGGCGGCGAGCCGGTGGCGGACCTGCGCGTGCGCGCCGCGCCGCTGCGCGGCATCGAGATCCCGCTCGACCAGGTGCCGCTGGCGATCGACGAGTTTCCCGCGCTGTTCATCGCCGCGGCCTGCGCCGAGGGCGAGACGGTGCTGCGCGGCGCCGAGGAGCTGCGGGTCAAGGAAAGCGACCGCATCGATGCCATGGCGCGCGGCTTCGAGCAGCTCGGCGTGTGGCACGAAGCGCTGCCCGACGGCATCCGCATCCGTGGCGGCGCCATCGGTGGCGGTACCATCGACAGCCGTGGCGACCACCGCATCGCGATGGCCTTCGCGGTGGCCTCGCTGCGCGCCAGCGCCGCGATCGAGATCCTCGACTGCGCCAACGTCGCCACTTCCTTTCCCGGCTTTCGCGAGCTCGCGGCGTCGGCCGGGCTGACCGTCATCCATAAAGCGACGGACGCCTGAGCGTCCGCGTGCCGCAGACAGGATCGAGATGAGCACAGAAGACGACATTCCGGTCATCGCCGTCGACGGCCCGAGCGGCTCGGGCAAGGGCACCATATGCCGGCTGCTCGCGCGCGAGCTCGGCTGGAACCTGCTGGACAGCGGTGCCCTGTATCGTCTGGTCGGGCTGGCGGCGCGCAACCACGGCGTGCGGCTGGACAACCACGCGGCGCTCGAAGTGCTGGCCGGGCACCTCGACGTGCAGTTCCGCCCCGGCGATGACGCCGACGAGGCGCGCGTGATCCTCGAGGGCGAGGACGTCAGCCTGCTGTTGCGCAGCGAGGAGGTCGGTGCGCTGGCCTCGGAGGTCGCCGCGCTGCCGGGCGTGCGCGCCTCGCTGCTCCGGCGCCAGCGCGCCTTCAAGATCCGCCCCGGGCTGGTCGCCGACGGGCGCGACATGGGCACCGAGGTGTTCCCGGAGGCCCAGTTCAAGGTGTTCCTCACCGCGAGTGCGGACGAGCGCGCGCGGCGCCGTTATAAGCAGTTGAAAGATAAAGGAGAAGCTGTTAGCCTGCCGCGCCTCGTGAATGACATCGAGGCGCGCGACCGGCGCGATACCGAGCGCTCCGTGGCGCCGCTCAGGGCGGCGCCCGACGCCGTGACGGTCGATACCACGGGGGTCGGCATAAAGGAAGTCTTCGACCTCCTGATGGCCGAAGTGAAGGAACGGGGCATGCTCTGAAGCCCCGCAAGCGGCGGCGTCACACCCTGTGGCGCCGCGCGAGGTTCCAGTGGCCGGGGATTCCGATCCAGCATCCCGGTTGCTGGTTTTTCTATTTTGACCCTGAGCCGGCTGGGGCGAGGGCAAGACCACACGAGCGGCAAGCCCGCTGCAGGATATTCCAATGACCGAGAATTTTGCGCAGCTTTTTGAAGAAAGCCTGAAGACCGTCGAGATGGACGTGGGCTCCATCATCACCGGCGTGGTGATCGACATCGACAACGAGTGGGTCACCGTGCACGCCGGACTGAAGTCCGAGGGCGTGATCCCGCGCAGCCAGTTCCTCGACGACAACGGCGAATTCCACCTCGAGATCGGCGACGAAGTCTACGTTGCGCTGGAAGCCATCGAGGATGGCAACGGCGAAACCCGCCTGTCGCGCGAAAAGGCGCGCCGAGCCGAGACGTGGAAGAGCCTCGAGGGCTCCTTCGAGAACAGCGAAGTGGTGCGTGGCGCGATCAACGGCAAGGTCAAGGGCGGCTTCACGGTCGACATCCAGGGCATCCGCGCGTTCCTGCCGGGTTCGCTGGTCGACGTGCGCCCGGTGCGCGACACGGCGCATCTCGAAGGCCAGACGCTGGATTTCAAGGTCATCAAGCTCGACCAGAAACGCAACAATATCGTGGTTTCGCGCCGCGCCGTGCTCGAGCAGGCGAACAGCGCCGAGCGCGAATCGCTGCTGGCGAACCTGCAGGAAGGCGCAACGCTGAAGGGCGTGGTCAAGAACCTCACCGACTACGGCGCCTTCGTGGACCTGGGCGGCGTGGACGGCCTGCTGCACATCACCGACATGGCGTGGCGGCGCATCAAGCACCCGAGCGAAGTGGTCAAGGTAGGCGACGAGATCGACGTGAAGGTGCTGAAGTTCGACCGCGAGACCAATCGCGTCTCGCTCGGCCTGAAGCAGCTGGGCTCCGATCCGTGGGTCAACATCAAGGCTCGCTACCCCGAGAACGGCCGCGTGAAGGCGCGCGTGACCAACCTGACCGACTACGGCTGCTTCGCGGAGCTCGAGCAGGGCGTGGAAGGCCTGGTGCACGTCTCGGAAATGGACTGGACCAACAAGAACATCCATCCCTCCAAGGTGGTGCAGGTCGGCGACGAGGTGGACGTGATGATCCTCGACATCGACGAGGATCGCCGCCGCATCTCGCTCGGCATGAAACAGTGCACCGAGAACCCCTGGGACGCGTTCGCCTCGACCCACACCAAGGGCGAGCGCATCAGCGGCAAGATCAAGTCGATCACCGACTTCGGCCTGTTCATCGGCCTCGACGGCAACATCGACGGTCTCGTGCACCTGTCCGACATCTCCTGGCACGAGCCGGGCGAGGAAGCGGTGCGCGCCTACAAGAAGGGCGATGACGTCAACACCGTCATCCTGTCGATCGACCCCGAGCGCGAGCGCATTTCGCTCGGCATCAAGCAGCTCGAGGACGATCCCTTCAACAGCTTCGTCGGCATCAACGACAAGGGCTCGATCGTGACCGGCAAGGTGGTCGAGGTCGACGCCAAGGGTGCCGTGATCGAGCTGGCCGAGGACGTGCAGGGCACGCTGAAGGCTTCCGAGATCAGCCGCGACAAGATCGAGGACGCGCGCAACGTGCTGAAGGTCGGCGACGCGGTGGAAGCCAAGATCATCAACGTGGATCGCAAGAACCGCGTGATCGGGCTCTCGATCAAGTCCAAGGACGTGCAGGAAGAGAAGGAGGCCATCAAGGCGCTCAAGGAAGAGACCGACGCGACGCCCGCCACCACCATCGGGGACCTGATCAAGGCCCAGATGGAACGCAAGTAGCACGCCATACGATGCGGGGCCCGGGGGCCCCGCATTCGTTTGCGGCCTGTCGCGGACGTTACCGGCCGCTGCGTGTTAGACGTATGCCCCGATCTGGCCTATTATCTGGATCGTCTGCTTTTTGCAATAAAAACAGCGGGTTGAACATGACGAAGTCGGAGCTGATCGAGCGCATCGCGACGCAGCAGAAGCAGCTGTCGCCGAAGGACGTCGAACTCGCCGTCAAGATGATCATCGAGTACATGGCGCAGAGCCTGTCGACCGGCGACCGCATCGAGATCCGCGGTTTCGGCAGTTTCTCGCTCCACTACCGCGAACCCCGGCGCGGCCGCAATCCGAAGACGGGCGATGCGGTGGACCTGCTGGGCAAGTACGTTCCCTATTTCAAGCCGGGCAAGGAGATGCGCGAGCGCGTGAATCTCAATGCCGACCAGGAAATCAGCGGCTGAGACGCCGGTGATGAAGCGTTTCAAACGGTTGTTGCTGCTGGCGCTGGTGCTGGGTGCCGGGCTGTGGGCCTTCCTGTTTTCGCTGGCCAACAGCGAGCCGGCGGCGCTCGACCTCGTGTTCGCGCGCCTCGAGCCGGCCGCGCTGTCGGTGTGGCTCATCGCGGCCTTCGTCGCGGGCGGCCTGTGCGGGCTGTTCGCGGGCAGCGTGGCGATCTGGCGCGCGCAGCGCGCGCTGTCGCGCGGGCGGCGCCGCGCCGCGCCGGCGACGGCTGCCACCGAGCCGCCGTCGGCGGCCGCGGCAGCGCGCTGAGCGCGCTGCCTCCACCCGGAACGTCGGCATGGCCGGGATGAAGCCAGTGGCGCCCGGCGGGCGCACATTCGAGGTCCCACATGCACGCTTCGTCCGGCTCCCCTGACCGCTCCGGCGCCGCCGGGCCACGCATCGTCGTCGCGCTGGACTATGCCGGCGCCGAGGCGGCGCTGGCCATGGCCGGGCGGCTCGATCCGCTGCGCTGCCGGCTCAAGGTCGGCAAGGAGCTGTTCACGGCCGCGGGGCCGGAACTGGTGCGCAGCCTGGTCGGGCGCGGCTTCGAGGTGTTCCTCGATCTCAAGTTCCACGATATTCCCAACACGGTGGCCGGGGCGGTGCGGGCGGCGGCGCAGCTCGGCGTGTGGATGGTGAACGTCCACGCCGGCGGTGGCCGGCGCATGATGCAGGCCGCGCGCGCGGCGCTGGCCGCGCTGCCCGAGCCGCGCCCGCTGCTGATCGCGGTCACCGTGCTCACCAGCATGGAGGCCGAAGAGCTGGCGGAAACCGGGGTGAGCGGTGCGGTGGAGGAGCAGGTGCTGCGCCTGGCGGGGCTCGCGCT
>JAGPES010000348.1 GCA_018057015.1 Pseudomonadales bacterium
ATCGAGGTGGTAGTAGGGATCCGCGCCCACCGTGACACCGCACAGGATGCGCGCGCGCGGCTTCAGGCCGCGACGCTCCGCTTCCTCGCGGGTCATCCACAGCACGGCGCAGGCACCGTCGGAAACCTGCGAGGAGTTGCCGGCGGTGTGAATGCCGCCCTCCGCTACCGGCTTCAGCCCGGCGAGCCCTTCCGGGGTCGTCGCGCGCACGCCCTGGTCCTTCGTGACGCGTTTCGTGGCGCCGGTGGGCTTGCCGTCCTCGCCGAGCACCGGCGCGTCGATCGCGATGATCTCGCGATCGAAGTGGCCGGCAGCCTGCGCCGCCGCGGCCCGGCGCTGCGACTCCAGCGCGAAGGCATCGACGTCGGCGCGCGTGATGCCGCGATTCTTCGCAATGCGCTCTGCCGAGCCGAACTGGTCGGGGCTGCCATCCCAGGGCCAGTTCGGCGGCTGGAAGTAGCCGGGGCCGTTGTAGACGTTGGCGCCCAGGCCGACGTGGCTCATCACCTCGGCACCGCAGGCGATGCCGATGTCGATGGAACCCGAGGCGACCAGCGCCGAGATCAGGTGGTTGGCCTGCTGCGCGGAACCGCACTGGGTGTCGATCGTGGTGGCGCCGGGCACGTAGCTGGTGCCCATGGACAACCAGGCGTTGCGGCACAGGTTGCCGGCCTGCTCGCCGGCCTGCGTGACGCAGCCGCCGATCAGCTGTTCCACTTCCTCGGGCTTGACGCCCGCCTTCTCGATCACCGCGCGCTGCGCGATCGCCAGCAGGTGCGCCGGGTGGAAACCGGAAAGGTCGCCGATGACGGGCTTGCCGCGTCCGATGGGGGTACGCAGGGCTTCAACTATCACTGCTTCACGCATGACTGACTCCTTTTCCTGGGTGGGCCGCGGCGCGCGCGGAAAACGAAACGGCTGTGCGGCCCGCCCGGGTCGCGACAGGCCGCTGAGATTAGCCGAAACCGTCGCCAAAACAATGACATTAGGCTTCGCGCCCGGCTGACATCTCCACTCAGGCGCACGGCATTGGCCGAAGGTCTGGTTGGCGGCGCGGGCTGGCGGCTATCATACCGCGCCTTCGCACATCCAAACCCGTCTCGCCACAGGAGCACCCGATGAAACAGTACCGATTCGATGACGTAGAGGCCCTGCAGGAACTGGTGTCCACGGAGTTCGGGCCGTGGAGCAACGAACTGGAGATCACGCAGGACCTCATCGACCGCTTCGCCGAACTGTCTGGCGACGACTACTGGATCCACACCGACCCCGAGCGCTGCAAGACCCAGAGCCCTTTCGGCACCACGATCGCGCACGGTTTCCTGACGCTGATCCTGCTGCCGAAACTCAAGACCGCCCCGGACTACGAGATCACCGGCTACGGCAACATGCTGAATTACGGCTCGGACAAGCTGCGCTTCACGGGCGCGGTACCGGTGGGCTCGAAGATCCACGCGCGCAGCCGCGTGAAGTCCATCGAGCGCCTGCCCAAGGGCACGCGCTTCACGCTCGAGCAGAATGTCCACGTGGTCGGGCAGGAGCGCCCGGCCGTGGTCTACGAACTGGTGTTCATCTACCAGTGATGGCGCGGGCCGCGCGGCATGCGCGGCCTCAGTTCAGCACCAGTACGTCCGAGCGAGTCTCGTCGAGGATGCGCTCGGCGGTGTTGCCCACCACCGTACCCATGAGCCCGCTGCGCGCCACGGTGCCTATCAGGATCAGGTCGGCGCCGATGCTCTCGGCGGTGTCGCGGATCACGCTGGCCGCCGCGCCCTGCGCCGTGTGCATGCGTTCGGGCGCGACGCCGCAGATACGTGCCAGTTCCGCGCGGTCCGGCGCGCGGTTGCGGTCCGCATACGCGTTCACGAAATGCGCTTCCGACCCGAAATCGTGCGCGAAGCGCTGTGCCTCGCCAACGATCTGGTTGTTCAGCTTGATGTGCGCCAGGTCGTGGGAGCCGAAATTCACCGCACCCAGCACGCGCCGGCTGCTCCAGTCACGCACGTTCTTCACCATCAGCACCGGACACGGCGCCAGGCGCATCAGCAACCAGTCGCCCGGATCGCGGTGCGACATGGTCCTTTCGCTGGAGTACTTGAACACCATGTCGGCACGCGAGCGCGCCGCGGCCTGCACCATCTCCTGGCGCGCGTCGGCCGCGGTGCCCAGTTCCACGCTCACGCCGATGCCCTGCGCTTCGGCATGGGCGGCGAGTTCACCGAGCGTGGCCAGCGCCTCCGAGCGAAACCGCTCCTGCGCGTCGCTCAACGACTCGCCGTTGGCCGGAAGCGGCGGGTGGCTCGCGAAACCGAAGAGGTGGATGTGCCCGCGCGAATCGCGAGCCGCCAGCAGCGCCCTCTCGAAGGCAGGATGCCCGGTTGCCGCCGGGTCGACGATCACGAGATAACGCGCGCCAGACATCTGGGAGGACTCCGTCTTGTTCCGTTGCTTGCGGGGCCTCGGCCCCTGTGGTGGATTCTTTCGCGCGGACTGATGCCCGTGCCATGACCGGTATCAAGATTTGCTGCGCCGCCGCGGCTGCCACTCCGGGACCAGGTTCAGCTTCAGGCAATGGCGCTGTGCCATGATCGTCTGCCCGTTCAGTTCGCGCGCCTCCGGCGCCGTTGCCAGCCAGGCGACGACCGCGGCCGGCACCGTCATCGGAGCCCCGCCGTAGAAGTTGATGAAGTCGTCGCGGTCGGGACGCATCTCCATCGCCTCCGTCATCACCAGCCCCGGCTCCATGTTGAAGAACGTGAGCGGCGAGTCGGCGTATTCGACCTTCAGCACACCTGCCATGCGGATCAGCGCCGCCTTGGAGGCGCCGTAGGCGAAGCCCCAGCCGCCCTTGCCCGCCGCCGCCGGGGGATCGATCATTCCCGACTCCGACACCACGTTGATGATGCAGCCTTCCCCCTGCGCGAGCATGCGCGGCAGCACGCGCTGGATCGTGTGCACGTTGGCGAACACGTTGCCGCGGAAGATGTCGTGCAGGTGCTGCTGGGTCAGCTCGTCCACCGGCGACATGATCCCCGGCCCCTGGTAGATGCCGTTGTTGACCAGCAGGTCGATGCGCCCCCACGCGGCGTAGACGCGCTCGACCGCGGCGTCGATGGACGCGAGGTCGAGCAGGTCAAGACGGATCGGCAGCGCGCGCCGCCCGAGCTTCTCGATCTCGGCAGCGGTGGCGCGCAGGCTGCCGGGCATCGGCTTGACCTCGGAATCGCGCGCACCGTGCTCGTACGCCTCGCCCTCCTCGAGGGTGCGCGCCGTGACCACGACGTCATAGCCCTTCTGCGCCAGCGCGATGGCCGAGGCCTTGCCGATGCCACGGCTCGCGCCGGTGATGAAAGCCACTTTCGATCCCATTGCGCTTGCGCTCCTCGTCCGGGAATTTTCCCTAACAGGCTATCATGCGACGGAAGCAAAATGTGCCCCCTTCCAGGAGCCATCGCATGAGCAACCTGCCCAGGTGCCCCAGCTGCAGTTCGGAATTCACCTACGAGGACGGGGCGCTGTACATCTGCCCCGAGTGCGCCCACGAGTGGCCGCGCGACGCCGCCGATAGCGTCGCGGAAACACGCGTGGTGCGCGATGCGCACGGCAACGTGCTCGCCGACGGCGATACGGTGACCGTGATCAAGGACCTCAAGGTCAAGGGGTCCTCGTCCGTGGTGAAAGTCGGGACCCGGGTGAAGAACATCCGCCTGGTCGACGGCGACCACGACATCGACTGCAGGATCGAAGGCATCGGCGCGATGGGGCTCAAGTCGGAGTTCGTGAAGAAGGCCTGATGCCTCACGCCGGGGTGCGCGCCCGGCAGCGCGAACGGGCAGCACTGCGTCGCGCCGGCTAGACTTGGCGGCAGCACAAGGCAGGACCCATTCACGATGGACGAGGAGCGGATCGCCGGCTGGGTGGCCAGGATCAACCGCACGGAGCTGGCAACGCTGAACGCGACCGTGCAGGGCGTGCAGCGCGTGATCGGCGACCGCCGCAGCTCCTTCGCCCAGCTCTCCGAGGTGCTGCTGCGCGACGCGGCGCTGTCGGCTCGCCTGCTGAAGGTCGCCAACAGCCCGGCCTATGGCGTGAGCGCCGAGCCGGTCACCACCGTGACGCGCGCCGCCACCCTGC
>JAGPES010000349.1 GCA_018057015.1 Pseudomonadales bacterium
CTGCTCCGGCGTGGCATGCATCACGCGGTCCTCCAGGAACCCGCGGATCACCTCGCCGTTGGGGTGCTGCTCGTAACGCGTGAGAAAATCGTAGACGCCGTAGAACGGCACGCAGGCCTGCACGGACGTGTCGACGCCCGCATCTTCACGCTGCAGTTCCGGCCGGTTGCCCGTGAGGCCCATCAGCGCCGCCAGGTGCCCGCCCGCCGAGCCCCCGGTAACCGCGACGAAAGCGGTGTCCATGCCGTACTCGCGGCCGTGCGTGCGCACCCACGCCAGCGCGCGCTTGCAATCCTCGAGATGGGTCGGAAAGCCCACGCTCGGACTGAGGCGGTAATTCACGGAGACGCAGATCCAGCCCTTGCTCGCCAGCAGCCACATCAGCGGCAGCGCCTGCTGTTCCTTGTGGCCGATCACCCAGGCGCCGCCGTGGATCTGGAACAGCACCGGGCAGCCTTGCGGCGGGATCACGGCGGGCCGGTAGATGTCGAGCCGCTGGCGGATTCCTCCGGGCGCGTAAGGAATGCCCCGGATCACCTCGACCCCGGGACGCACCATCCGGAACGGGTGGCGCCAATCGGCGAACACCGGCGCTCCGCGCAACCCGGCGGCGAAGCGCGGCGCGATCGCCTGCCGGTAGTCGGCGCCGAGGCCTGCCTGCAGCGCCTCTTCCACCACACGGCCCGAATCGAGCGCCTGGCGCAGGCACCACAGCACACCCAGCCAGCTCGCCATCACGATCAGCAGCGCGATGACCCCGAGTGCGCTGCCGAGTGCCCCGCAGATCACCAGCAACAGCGCGAGCGGGACCTGCAGCGCCAGGCGCATCCACGCCAGCTCGGTGGTATGGACCGCGAAGGCGAACCGGGCCCACGGTGCGCTGTCGAGCCGCGCGGTGCGCGGCGTGAACACGCAATACATCGAGACCACGTCGAAGAGCGCCAGCAGCGCCAGAAGCCAGTCCATTGCGCGGATATCCCCCGAAGCCCGGTTGCCGGCGCGGCGCCATTGCGCGGCCGAGGGCCGCGATTATGCACGCATCGGGGATGCGAAAGAATGCCGCGGCGCCCGGGGGGCGGGCGCCGCGTCGCGCGGAATCGCGTCGAATCGCGGGCATGGCCCGTTCCTACTCGACGAAGGCGCGCTCGATCACGTAATGGGCCGGCTCGCCGTGGCGCGCTTCGGCGAAGCCGCGCGCAGAGAGGATCCCGCCGAGGTCCTTCAGCATCGAGGGGCTGCCGCAGAGCATGAAGCGATCGTCGGAGAGATCCGGCTGCGGCAGCCCGAGGTCACGGAACAGCCTGCCGCTTTGCACCAGATCGCTGAGACGCCCTTGATTGCGGAACGCCTCGCGCGTCACGGTGGGGTAGTACAGCAGCTTCTCGCGCACCGCATCGCCGAAGAACCCGTTCTGCGGCAGTTCCTGCGTCACGTACTCGCTGTAGGCGAGCTCGGAGACAGTGCGCACGCCGTGGGTGAGGATCACGCGCTCGAATCGCTCGTAGGTTTCGGGATCGCGGATGATGCTGAGGAACGGCGCCAGCCCGGTGCCGGTGCCGAGGAGATACAGGTTGCGCCCCGGCAGCAGGTTGTCGAGGACCAGCGTGCCCGTGGGCTTGCGGCTCACGAGGATCGGATCGCCTTCGCGCAGGTGCTGCAGGCGCGAGGTCAGCGGGCCGTCCTGCACCTTGATGCTGAAGAACTCCAGCTCCTGCTCGTGGTTGGCGCTGACGATGCTGTAGGCCCGCACCAGCGGGCGCTGGTCGACTTCGAGCCCGATCATCGTGAAGTGCCCGTTGCGAAAGCGGAAGCCGCTGTCGCGCGTAGTGGCAAAGCTGAACAGGGTGTCGTTCCAGTGACGCACCCTCGTGACCGTCTCAACGTTGAAATTGCTCATGCCGCTCTCCCGGTGGCGGCCCGCACCACGCGGGCCTTCTCTGCAGTTGCCACTTTAAGGATCCGGCGATATATCGGTAAAATGGTTTTTATCAATATTCATCTTCGAGAGAACCGATAATGAAATACACCTTGCGGCAGCTCGAGGTCTTCCTGGCCACCGCGCGCGCGCAGACGCTGAGCCACGCCGCGCAGCAGCTGGCGATGTCGCAGTCCGCCGCCAGCGATGCACTCGGGAGCTTCGAGCAGCAGTTCGACGTGAGACTGTTCGACCGCATCGGCAAGCGCTTGCAGCTGAACGAGACCGGCCGCAGCCTGCTGCCCGCCGTCGAGGAACTGCTGGTGCGCGCACGCGAACTGGAGCTCATGCTGGGGCACCGGGAAAGCGCGGGCCCGCTCGCGGTCGGCGCCACGCTCAGTATCGGCAACTATCTCGCGGTGCCGATCATGCTGCGCTACATGGTAGAGAACCCCGGCGCGCGCGTGACGCTGGACGTGGCCAATACCGCGGCGATCGCGCGCAAAGTCGCGCGCTTCGAGCTCGACGTCGGGCTCATCGAGGGCGAGATCCGTCACCCCGAGCTGGAACTGGCCCGCTGGCGCGACGACGAACTGGTGGTTTTCTGCGCGCCGCAGCATCCGCTCGCCTCGCGCAAGCGCCTGGGCAAGCGCGAGCTGCTTGCCGCGACGTGGATCCTGCGCGAACCGGGATCGGGTACGCGCCAGGCGTTCGACCGCGCCATGCACGGCCTGCTGCCGCAGCTCGACGTGCTGCTGGAACTGCAGCACACCGAGGCCATCAAGCGCGCGGTGGAAAGCGGCATCGGCATCGGCTGCCTGTCGCGCGCGACCCTGCAGGAGGCCTTCCAGCGCGGCAGCCTGATACCGCTGGCCGTGCCCGGACGCGATTTCACGCGGCAGTTCTACATCGTGCTGCACCGGCGCAAGTACCGCAGCGCGGGGATCCGGCGGTGGGTCGAGTTGTGCCGTGCCACGCCTGCCGCCGGCTTGACGCCCGTGGATCCGGCTCGAGCCGGACAGTGCCGGGCCGGGGCCCGGCCCATGCTATGAATCCAGCAGCTCGATCCAGTGCAGCACGGGCACGTCGGACGTCGCCTGCAGGTGATTCAGGCAGCCGATATTCGCGCTGGCGATGATCCCGGGTCGCCCGGCCTGCAGCGACCGGAGCTTGTCTTCACGCAGGCGGTGCGAGAGTGCGGGTTGCAGCAGCGAATAGGTGCCGGCGGAACCGCAGCAAAGATGCGCATCGGCGACCGGCGTCAGCTCGCAGCCGGCGCGCAGCAGCAGGCTCTCCACCACCCCGCCGAGCCCCTGGCCGTGCTGCAACGTGCACGGGCTGTGGAAGGCCACGCGCGGGAGTCCCGATACCGGGGCGAGCGATCCACCCTCGGCCTGCAGGATCTCGGCCAGGTCCCTGGTCGCCGCCGACACGCGCGCGGCCTTCTGCGCGTAGGCGGTATCGTGACGCAGCAGGTGAGCGTAGTCCCTGACCATCACGCCGCAACCGCTCGCGGTCATCACGATGGCCTCGGCGCCCTGCTCCAGCAGCGGCCACCAGGCGTCGATGTTGCGGCGCGCGAAGCCGAGCGCCTCGTCCTGCGCATCCAGGTGCTGCGACAGCGCGCCGCAGCAGCCCGCCTGCCGCACCCGCAACAGGCTGATGCCGAGGCGATGCAGCACGCGCGCGGCGGCGGCATTGATGCGCGGTGCCAGCGCGGGCTGCACGCAGCCCTCGAGCACCAGCATGCGTCGCGCGTGCGCCGGCGCTGGCCATTCGCCCGGGCTGCGCCGCGGCGCAATCATGGCCTGCAGCCGCTGCGGCAGCAGCCAGCGCAGTGCGCGGCCCGCGCCCAGCAGCACGCCGAACACGCGCCGATCCGCCATGGCGCGCCGCAGTGCCCAACGCTGCAGGCGCTGCCGCGGCGAACGGGCGATGCGCGCATCTGCGACCTTGCGCCCGATATCGAGCAGGCGGCCGTATTCCACTCCCGAGGGGCAGGTCGTCTCGCAGGCGCGGCAGCCGAGGCAGCGGTCGAGGTGGGTCTGCGTCACGGTCGTCACCGCGGCGCCCGCGAGCATTTCCTTGATCAGGTAGATGCGTCCGCGCGGGCCGTCGAGCTCGTCGCCGAGCAGCTGGTAGGTCGGGCAGGTCGCTGTACAGAAACCGCAGTGCACGCATTTGCGCAGGATCGCCTGCGC
>JAGPES010000350.1 GCA_018057015.1 Pseudomonadales bacterium
ACTTGCCCGCGCCGTTGGGGCCGATGATGCCGACGATCGCGCCCTGCGGCACGCTGAAGCTGAAGTTGTCGATCAGCAGGCGCTCGCCATAGCCCTTCGAGACCTTGTCGAACTCGATCACCAGCTCGCCCAGACGCTCGCCGGCCGGGATGAAGATCTCCTGCGTCTCGTTGCGCTTCTGGTAGTCGGCGTTCGACAGTTCCTCGAAGCGGTTCAGGCGCGCCTTGCTCTTGGCCTGGCGCGCCTTGGGGTTGCTGCGCACCCACTCGAGTTCCTGCTTCATGGTCTTGATGCGCGCGGCCTCGCCCTTGGCTTCCTGCTCCAGACGCGCCTCCTTCTGTTCCAGCCACGAGGAGTAGTTGCCCTTCCACGGGATACCGTGGCCGCGGTCGAGTTCCAGGATCCACTCGGCGGCATTGTCGAGGAAGTAACGGTCGTGGGTGATCGCCACCACGGTGCCCGGGAAGCGCTGCAGGAACTGCTCCAGCCACTCCACCGACTCGGCGTCGAGGTGGTTGGTGGGTTCGTCGAGCAGCAGCATGTCGGGTTTGGACAGCAGCAGCTTGCACAGCGCGATGCGGCGCCGCTCGCCGCCGGAGAGCTTTTCCACGGAGGCGTCCCAGGGCGGCAGGCGCAGCGCGTCGGCCGCGATCTCCATCTGCGTCTCGGAATCGGTGCCGGCGGCGGCGATGATCGCCTCGTACTTCGCCTGCTGCTCGGCCAGCTTCTCGAAATCCGCGTCGGGCTCGGCGTAGGCGGCGTAGATCTCCTCGAGCTTCTGCCTGGCCTCCAGGATCTCGCCGAGACCGGCCTCGACTTCCTCGCGCACGGTCTTGGCGGGGTCGAGCTGCGGCTCCTGCGGCAGGTAGCCGATCTTGATGCCCGCCTGCGCGCGCGCCTCGCCGAGGATGTCGGTGTCGACCCCGGCCATGATGCGCAGCAGCGTCGACTTGCCCGAGCCGTTCAGGCCGAGTACGCCGATCTTGGCGCCGGGGAAGAAGGACAGCGAGATGTCCTTCAGGATCTCGCGTTTCGGGGGAACGACCTTGCCCACCCGGTTCATCGTGTAAACGTACTGCGCCATGCCGGCATCCGCTCGCTGGGGAAAGGAAAGAGGGCGGCGAAATTACCCCACGGGCGCGCCGTTGGCAAACGCGGCAGGATTTCGCACTACGGCGCCGCCGCGGCAGGCGGCCCTATACTGGGCGCCCTGCCGATCCCGCCGTAACGGAGAATGCGATGAAACCCTGGCGAATGCTTTTCGTGTCCGTGCTGACGTGGCTCGGCGCGCTGCCGGCGCAGGCGCTGGTCGAGGACACCGCCTACGCCGCGACGCGCATCGTGCGCCTCGACGGGCGCGAGTTCGCCACCCAGGTGAACCACACGCGGCTGCGCGAGCGCATCAGCGCCAACGTGGGCGGCGTGGACGTGACGGTGATCCTGCGCAGCGACCGCAACATCGCCTGGCAGCTGATGCCGATGATGAACATCTACGCCGAGGCCGACGTATCCGGCATGGACACGCCGGCCAGCGTGCGCATCGTCTCCAGCGAACCGATGGGCGAGGAGACGGTGGCCGGCCGCAGTGCCATGAAATACAAGGCCGTGTTCCAGACCCGCAACGGCGGGCAGCACCAGGGCTTCTTCTGGCAGGACAAGTCCGGCGTGCACGTCAAGCAGCAGTTTCCTGTGACCGACCGCGACGGGCGCACGCGGCTGATCGAGACCGAGCTGCGCGACCTCAGAGTCGGCGCGCAGGACCCGGCGCTGTTCGAGGTGCCCGAGGGCTATCGCCATATCGACGTCGATATCGGCGCGGTGCTAAGAGAACTGTTCGGGTTCTGAGCCCGGGCCGGTCGAGCGGCGGGCAGGGGCTTCAGGCCTCGCAGATGCGCACCAAGCGCTCGGGTGACCTCGCTTTGCTGCTGAATCATGCCCGCGCCCTCTTCGAGGGCAAGAGCGTGCGCCGCTATCGTGCGATCGAGTGGCGCCTCTGCTTTCGCTGGACGGAGCGGGGCGTGGAGGATGTGGAAATCGTGGACTACCACTGACTGGAATCGAACCATGGTTGCACCTGTGAACGGAATGCCGCCCATTCACCCCGGTGAACTGCTGCGGGAAGACATGGAGACGCTCGGACTGTCCGCGCGCGCGCTGGCGGATGCGATCGCCGTGCCGCACAACCGTGTCGCCGCGATCCTGCGCGGCGAGCGCGCCGTCACTGCCGATACCGCGCTGCGACTGGCGGCGTTCTTCGGCACCAGTGCTGAAGTGTGGATGAACCTGCAGGCGGCCTACGATCTCAAGCGGGCCGAATTGCAGCATGGAAAGGCGATTCGTCTGGCGGTCAAACGTCGGGCGGCGTGAGCCGGTCACCGGGCGCGGCAGCGTCCGACGCGCTCGTGAGCGAGGGCTCTACTCGACGGACAGGGACGGGGTCTCGCCACCCCCGAGCAACTTGACCTGGTTCTGCAGCCAGCCCACCAGCCAGAAATTTCCCGTGGTGCAGAACGTCTTCGCATCCGCCAGCAGGGCCTGGTGCACCCGGATGGCCAGCGCGCGGGCGCCGGCGTGTCCGGGGTCCGCGTTCAGCACGATGTCCAGCAGGTGCAGGGCCTGCTCGTGCTCGCCCGCCGCGGCCTTGCGCCCGGCGAGTTGCACCATCTCGTCGGCTCCCGCCAGTTGCACCAGCTCGGCGTGGATCGCCTTCTGCGGCACGCTGTAGAGCTCCGTGGTGGACTCGTGCTTGAACCAGCCGGCGTAGTTCTCCCAGATGGCGCGGATGCTCCAGTTCAGCTTGCCGTAGCCCTGGCCGACCTCGCATTCGGGCGGCAGCCCGATCTCGTTCTGCAGCGTGCAGAGGTCCTTGCCCTCGTTCATGCCCTTCACCACGGCGTCGTGCACATGGCGGATGGCATCGCGGTAGGCGGTGAGCTCGCTGCGGATCAGCGCCGCGCCGGCGACCGGTTCGTGGTGGCCGTAGAGCAGCAGCTCCGCCTCCAGGTCCAGCACCGTCTGCGCCGCCGCCGCGCAGGTCAGGGCATCGCGGTAACGGTCGCCGCGGATCGTCACCAGGTTGGGGAAGTGGCCGAAGGGGCAGCCGAACAGGTTGCCGGTGAACACGATCCGGTGCTGCGGCAGCCACACCACCAGCGAGTCGTTGGTCTCCGCGCCGGGGGCCGCGATCAGCACGATGTCCAGTCCACCGAGCGAGAATTCGTGGCGCGCCTCGAAGAGGACATCCGGCGTGGGGCGGTCCTGGGGGTTGATCGCCGTGTAGCCGGCCGCGGCGTAACGCGCGAAGACCTTCGCGAACTCGTCCTGGAAGCGGAACGCCGCGCGGGCGCTGCGGAATGCCTGCAGGCGCGCATCGTAGGCCTGGTGCTCGGGGTTGCCGGCCTGCGCGATGTAGACCAGTCCCGGGTGCAGGTCGCGAAAGTACTGCACGCCACCCACGTGGTCCACGTGGCCCTGGGTGGTGACCAGGTACTTAACCGGCGTGTCCGAGAACCTGCCGAGGTTGTGCCGATGCACCGGCGCCTCGAATCCCATGCCGCTGTTGATCAGGATGCCCCCCGCCGGGGTCTCGATCAGGTAGACGTTGGAATTGCCCTCGGACAGGACGATGAAGTCATTGATGCGTGCGCATCCGCTGTCGAATTCCGCGGCGGCGGGGGCGATGCGGCGGGTCTTGTACAGAGGCTCTCTCATGATGCGGGCTCCCTTGTCATCGGCGGGCACCTTAGCATTTCGGCAGCAGGGCCGGCGCGGCCGCCTTCCACGTTTCGGGCGTTGACACCGGGACGAGGCGCGGGCGATCTTGCGCACCTTCTCCGGCATACAGGGGACACGCATGGATATCGCACTGGTCGCGCGCCGCCGTCACAGCTGCAAGGCCTTCGATGGCGGCAGGAAGATCCCGCCGGAGCTGTTCGGCCAGCTGCGCGAGCTGCTGCGCTGGAGCCCCTCGTCGACCAATTCGCAGCCCTGGCATTTCGTGGTCGCCACCACGCCCGAGGGCAAGGCGCGGGTGGCCGAGAGTGCGCACGGCCTCTTCGCCTACAACGCGCCGAAGATCCAGGACGCCTCGCACGTCGTGGTGCTGTGCGCGC
>JAGPES010000351.1 GCA_018057015.1 Pseudomonadales bacterium
GTGCGGGGCTTGTCATTCCCCGCGGCGCTCCTGGAGCTCCAGCGAAGCCGAGTTGATGCAATAACGCAGTCCCGTGGGGCGCGGGCCGTCGGGGAAGACGTGTCCCAGGTGCGCGCCGCAGCCGCGGCACATGACCTCGGTGCGCACCATGCCGTGGCTCGAATCCGTCTCGGTGCGCAGCACCTCCTCGGCCATCGGGGCGTAGAAACTCGGCCAGCCGGAACCCGAGTCGTACTTGGTGGCGGAATCGAACAGCGCCTCGCCGCAGCAGGCGCAGCGATAGGTGCCGGCGGTCTTGGTGTCCCAGTACTTGCCGGTGAAGGCGCGCTCCGTCCCCTTCTGGCGGCAGATGCTGAACTGCTCGGGCGAGAGCTTCTCGCGCCACTGCTCCTCGGCCCTGTCCGTGCTCATTGCCCTAATCTCCTCCCTCCGCTGTTGTGCACAAATGCGCGAATCGCTCGGGCGCAGCCGGTGCACGCGGCCTGCGCCATAGGAAGGGCCGCGACCCTTACCTTATACTAGCGCTCCGTTCCACGCTGCAGAAACCGACCGATGCGCGAATACCTGAAGTCCCACAAGCTGGCCAACGTCTGCTATGACATCCGCGGTCCGGTGCATGCGCGCGCGGCGGCAATGGAGGACGAGGGCCATCGCATCATCAAGCTGAACATCGGCAACCCCGCCCCGTTCGGCTTCGAGGCTCCCGACGAGATCCTCATCGACGTGATCCACAACATCCCGAATTCGCAGGGCTACAGCGACTCCAAGGGACTCTATTCGGCGCGCAAGGCCGTCATGCAGTACGCGCAGCAGCTGCGCATACCGAATGTCGAGGTGAACGACATCTACCTCGGCAACGGCGTCAGCGAGCTGATCGTGATGGTGACGCAGGCGCTGGCGAACACCGGCGACGAGATCCTGATCCCCGCTCCCGACTACCCGCTGTGGACTGCCGCCACTACGCTGGCGGGCGGCACGCCGGTTCACTACCGCTGCGACGAGCAGTCCGACTGGAACCCGGACCTGGCGGACATCCGCGCCAGGATCACCGACCGCACGCGCGCGATCCTGGTGATCAACCCGAACAACCCGACCGGCGCGGTGTATCCGCGCGAGATCCTCGAGGGCATCGTGGACATCGCGATCGAGCACGGGCTCGTGATCCTCGCCGACGAGATCTACGACAAGATCCTCTACGACGACGCGCAGCACACCGCTCTGGCGAGCATTTCCCACGAGCCGCTGTGCATCACCTTCAACGGGTTGTCCAAGACCTACCGCCTCGCGGGCTTTCGCTCCGGCTGGATGATCATCTCGGGCGCCAAGCACAAGGCGCGCGATTTCATCGAGGGGCTCGACATCCTCGCCACCATGCGCCTGTGCGCGAATGTGCCGGCGCAGCACGCGATCCAGACCGCGCTCGGCGGCTACCAGAGCATCAACGACCTGGTGTTGCCGGGCGGGCGCCTGCTGGAGCAGCGCGACAAGGCCTGGGAGATGATCAACCAGATTCCGGGCGTCAGCTGCACGAAGCCCAGGGGTGCGATCTACATGTTCCCGCGCCTCGATCCGAAGGTGCACCGCATCCTCGACGACGAGAGAATGATCTTCGACCTGCTGACGCAGGAGAAGATGCTGCTGGTGCAGGGCACGGCCTTCAACTACCCGGATCCCGATCACTTTCGCATCGTGACGCTGCCGCTGGTGGCCGACCTCGAGGAAGCGATCAGCCGCCTCGGGCGATTCCTGGGCACCTACAGCCAGGCCTGACGGTGTGTTGTGGGGTCGCACATTGTGGGGGGGCATTGTGGTTCGCCATTCATGGTGGCTGAAGCAATCGGGCAGGCAGCTGTCGGCATGAATGCCGACCCACAGGGAAGATCTAGATTTCCGTGTCGTATCCAACCGGGTAGAGAATCGCCTCGCGATAGCCCGTGACCACGCGCAGGTAGCGGTGCAGTTCACGGTCGAGGTCGGCGTCGTTGGTGTCGGCCAGCAAGGGGCGGCCCTCCAGCGCGGCGATCTTGTGGCGGGTCGCGACGATGGTGATGTTCGCGATGCCCACGGCGCGGATCACGCGCGCGCTGATCTGCTGGTTGCCGCGGCCGAACACGTGACCCTGCCCGCCGATCGCGGTGACCACGATGGCCGCGGGACCCGGGTGTGCGGCAAGCAGCGCGAGCAGCTGTTCCTCTGCGGCATCGCGCGCGAGGCATTCACCGTCGCGCACCACGTCGACGCCCAGCAACGTGCCCTCGATGCCCAGTGCCTGCTTGATCGCTAAGGTGGTGGTGCCCGGACCAAGGATGTAAAGGCACCCCGGCTCGGCGCTCTGCATCACCTCCGCCGCGATGTCGGCGACCGCGCTCTCCTCGACAACCGCCCCGCCCTGCTTCACGTGCTGCACGTAGCGGCTCTCCTCGGGCACCAGCAGCTCGCCGAAAGGGCGCGCGCTGACGCGACCGGCGCGGAAGGCGTCCTCGTCGAGATCGCGCACCTCGCCCGGCGCCACGCGCACCAGCGTGCCGGCCACCAGTTGCGCCACGATCTCGCCGGCCGCCTCCGGCGACACCGCGTAGACACCGGAATGCATCTTCACCCCGGCCGGAACCCCGAGCGCGGGCACCGTGGTGCCGATGGCGCCGCAGATGTCGCGCGCAGTGCCGTCGCCGCCGGCGAACAGCAGCAGGTCCACCGGAAGCGCCGCCAGCGCGCGCGCCAGCGACACGGTGTGCGCGGCGCTGGTCTGCGCCGGGATCTTGTCGCCCACGCGCTCGAGCGCCAGGCCGGCCTCGCGCGCCGCGTCCTCGCCCATGACGCCGGCGCCGGCGTAAACACGGATGCGCTCACCGAGCGACGCGAGCACGCGCAGCGCGCGCACGGCGCGGGCATGCGCGCGCGGCTCGGCGCCACGGGCGCGCGCCTCGGCCACGATCAGCGCGCCGTCGCTGCCCTTCAGCCCCACGGCGCCGCCGATACCGGCCAGCGGATTCACGATCAGCCCGAGGCGGAACGGCCGGCCGCCGGGTGCCGCGACATCGCTCACGGCGCGAAACCCGCTGCTCGCAGCGCCGCGTGTATCGTCGTGCCCGCGGTCGCGGCCGCGCCGATGCGCCACGCCGAGAATTCGCGCCGCAACGGATAGTCGCGGCGCAGGTGGTCGAAGCCGGCGGCGCGCGCGCCGTCGTCCTCGTCGCGCATCGTAGCGCGCAGGCGCGCGTCATCTCCGCGCGGGTCATAGCAGGCGAGCACCGCCTGCTGCCACGAGCCGCAGTCCGCGGCACGCAGCACGCCGGCCGCTGCCGGGCAGAGTTCCGGCGGATCGAGGGGCGCGGCGCCGGCACCGAGAAATGCGCGCAGCGCCGCGTAGACCATGCGCGCGCCGCGCAGCTTGCCGTCGTGCGCGTACCCGGCGATGTGCGGCGTGCCGATCAGCACACGCGCGAGCAGCGCGCGGTCCAGCCGCGGCTCGCGCTCCCACACATCCAGCGCGGCGCGCAACCCCGGACGGCCGCGCATGGCGTCGAGCAGCGCGGCGTTGTCGACGACGGGGCCGCGCGCGGCGTTGACCAGCAGCGCCTCGTCGCGCAGCTGCGCCAGCTGCGGCGCGCCGAGCAGGTGGTGCGTGGCGTGCTCGCCCCCGCGCGTGAGCGGCACGTGCAGGCTCAGCACGTCGCAGCGCAGCGTCTCCTGCAGCGAGCACGATTCCGGCGGGATATCTCGCGTCAGCAGCGGGTCGTGCACGCGACAGGGCACACCGAGCGCGCGCAGCCGAGCGAGCAGGCGAGCGCCCACCTGCCCGCAGCCGACGATGCCGACCGTACGCCCGGCAAGCCCCTGCGGCGGTGGGAAGGCGAGCGCGAGCACGCCCAGCACGTAATCGACCACCGAGTCCGCGTTGCTGCCCGGCGCGTGCGCGAAACGGATGCCGAGCGCGTCGAGCTCGTCGATGCGCACGTGATCGGTGCCTGCGGTCGCGGTGGCGACGAAGCGCACGCGGCTGCCCGCGAGCAGCGCGCGGTCGACGCGCGTGACGGAGCGCACCAGCAGCGCGTCGGCGTCGCGCACGGCGGCGGCGTCGATCG
>JAGPES010000352.1 GCA_018057015.1 Pseudomonadales bacterium
GGTCGAAGTCGCGGAACAATGCCACGAGGCGCCCGGCCATCAGCCCGCGGCTGGCGGCATCGACCGGCTTGGCCTCGAGCTGCAGGTGCTCCAGTTCGGGGAATTCCTCCAGCACGCGTGCGATGCCCGGTACCGATTGCGGATCGGGCCAGTCGGGGCCGGCGCGTCGCGCGTCGAGCCGCGCCAGCTCGGCGACGCTCTTGTGCGCAACCAGGCCGCGGCCGTCGGTGGTGCGGTTCACGGTCTCGTCGTGGATCACGACGAGCTCCCCGTCGCTGGAGAGCCGCAGGTCCAGCTCCACGCGCGACGCTCCTGCCGCCAGCGCGCGGTGAAAGCCCGCGAGCGTGTTCTCGGGCGCCTCGCCGCGCGCGCCGCGGTG
Source organism: Pseudomonadales bacterium (assembly GCA_018057015.1). Taxonomy (GTDB): domain Bacteria; phylum Pseudomonadota; class Gammaproteobacteria; order Pseudomonadales; family UBA5518; genus UBA5518. Next base: position 380 of record JAGPES010000352.1, read on the forward strand.
GCCGTAGATCAGCATGCGTTCCAGATCCGGCGCCGGCGCTCGTAGGTCTCGCGGCAGGCGGCGATGTCGTCGAGAAAGCGCGGCAACTCATCGAGCAGCAGCGCCTGCGGCCCGTCCACCAGCGCCTGCCTGGGCTGCGGGTGGAAGTCGACCAGCACCAGGTTCGCGCCCGCGATCACGCCCTGCGCGGTGGCGTGCGCCAGGTCGAGGATGTGGTCGGGCGCGCTCTCGCGCGAACCCACGGAATGGGAGGGGTCCACGCACACCGGCATGCGCGTCAGGCGCTTGACCACGGGCACGTGCGCGAAATCGACCATGTTGCGGTGCGGCGCGCCGGCGTCGGTCTTCATGCCGCGCAGGCAGAAGATCACGCGCGAGTTGCCCTCGGAGGCGAGGTACTCGGCCGCGTTCAGCGATTCGTTCAGCGTGATGCCGAAGCCGCGCTTGAGCAGGGCCGGGTAGGTCTGCTGGCGCCCGATCGCCTTCAGCAGCTCGAAGTTCTGGGTGTTGCGCGTGCCGACCTGCAGCATCACGCCGGTGGGGCGGCCGAGCTTCTCGAGCGCAGTGTCGATCTCCTCGATGTGGCTCTCGTGCGTGACTTCCATCGCGATCACGCGAATGCCGTGCTTGCCCGCGAGCTCGAACACCCACGGCAGGCATTTCGCGCCATGTCCCTGGAAGGCGTAGGGGTTGGTGCGCGGCTTGTAGGCGCCCATGCGCGTGCACACCTGGCCGTGCTGCTGCAGCGCGCGCAGCATGGTCTCGACATTGTCGGGATTGTCGACCGCGCACAGGCCCGCCATCACGTTCAGGTTGTCCTGCGAGAAGGTCACGCCGTTGTACTCGAAACCCGCCAGGCGATGTTCGTCCTTGTGGCGTCCGAGCATGCGGTATTCCTCGGATATGCGCACCACGCGCTCCACCGCGGGAAGCGCCTCGATCTCGTCCTTGTCGAGCGCGTGCGTGTCGCCGAGCAGGTAGATCTCGGTGAGACGCTGCTGCTGTCCCTGCACCACGTGCGTGCGCATCTGCACGCGCGGCAGCGCGCGCAGGAATTCGCAGGTCTTGCGGTAATCGTCGCCGGATTCGTCGATATCGGGGTGGAGTATCAGCAGCATGTCAGTCGTCCAGTGATTGCTCGTCGGTGACGGGGGCGTCGGCACGGCGGTGGTGCGCCACCGCGTGCACGACGTGGTCGTGCTCGAAATACACGGAGAATCGCGGGTAGTCCCAGCGCGTGATCGGCGGCTGCCCGACGGCGTCGTGCACCAGCGAGGGTTCGCCCCAGGCCGCGCGCACGCGCGGCATCAGCATGCCGTGCGGTGGCAACGGCCCGCTGTCGGCGCTTGCCTGCGAGCCGACGGGTATCTTCAGTTCGTCGGTCGCCGCGGCTGCGGCCGCCAGGCCGAGCGCGATGCCGGCCAGCCAACGTGCGATTGCGTGCATGTGCGTCTCCTGTCGGTGTTGCCGCCGTGCTCAGCCGCTCTCGCGGGCGCGGCGCTGTTCGGCCATCTGCACCTGCATCACGTGGCGCGCGATGATCTGGCGGTCGGCATCCTGCAGCTGCTCGAAGTTGACCGCGACGTTGCGCTCGCCGGCGCCCGCGGCGACCACGATGCCGTAGACCGCGATGCCGACCCAGGCCGGCAGCAGCGTCATGCGGATCGCCAGCACGCTGCCCGGCGCCGGCGGCTGCGCGGCGTGGAACGACACGCCGCCCTCGCTGAGCGACACGACCTGCTCGCTGCCGCGGCTCATCTCGGGCGTCAGCGCCGCGAGGTGGCGCGCCAGCGCGTCGCACTTGCGGTTCAGGTGCGCGAGGTAGGCGCCCAGGTTGCGGTCCCTCTCGCCGAGCGCGTGCAGCAGGTGGCTGGCGTCGTGGTCCATGCGACGCAGCTCGCGCAGCAGGCTGAAGTGCTCGCTGTCGGGAAAGTAGCTGTCCGGCGGCCGTCCCGCGGGCACGTGGTCGCCCGCCGCGCAGTGGCTGATCATCACGTGGCAGTCCACGCGGTAGAAATCGCGCTGGTTGGCGCTGCGCTCGGGCATGGCGGCGATCTCCGGGAGCCCCGGGGAGGGTGTCGCGCCAGTATAAGCGCCGCCCCGGCCGCCACAAAGCGGAGCAATCTGCACGCCGTGCCCGGCTGCGCGCATTTGTGCTTAAATGCCGCGATGTTCCGACCCTTCCCCCTGTTCATCGGCCTGCGCTACGTGCGTGCGCGGCGGCGCACGCGCTTCATCTCGGTGGTGTCGGCGGTCGCGCTGCTCGGCCTCGCGCTCGGCGTGATGGCGCTGCTCGTGGTGCTGTCGGTGATGAACGGTTTCGACCGCGAGCTGCGCACGCGCATCCTCTCGATGGTGCCGCACGTGCTGGTGCACGCCGTGCAGCCGCTGCAGGACTGGCAGCCGCTGGCCACCGCGCTCGAGCAGGATCGTGCCGTGGCGGGAGCGGCGCCCTTCATCGGCGGCACCGCGATGCTCAGCACGCCCGGCGTGGTGCGCGGCGTGGAGCTCACGGGCATCCGGCCCGAGCGCGACGCGCGCGTCTCGCCGATCGGAGGCTACATGATCCAGGGCGACCTGGCGCAACTGCGCCCGGGCGGCTTCGGCATCGTGATCGGCAACCTGCTGGCGCGCGCGCTCGGCGTGCAGCCCGGCGACCACGTCACGCTGATGCTGCCCGAGCTCAGCGTGACGCCGGCGGGCGCGTATCCGCGCATGCGCCGCTTCCGGGTCGTGGGCATCTTCGCGGTCGGCGCGCAGGTCGATGCGACGACCGCGCTGATCCACCTCGAGGACGCCGCAAGGCTGTACCGCACCGGCGGTGGCGTGCACGGCGTGCGGCTCGCGCTCGCGGATCCCGACCTCGCGCCCGCGTTGCGCGAGCGCATCACGCCCGGGCTCGCGCCGGGCCTGGTGGCCGAGGACTGGAGCGTCTCGCAGGGCAGCCTGTTCAGCGCGATCCGCATGGAGAAGCGCATGGTCACGCTGCTGTTGCTGGTGATCGTCGCGGTCGCGGCCTTCAACATCGTGTCGATACTCACGATGGTCGTCGCCGAGAAACGCGGCGCGATCGCGGTGCTGCGCACCATGGGGGCCTCGCCGCGGCAGGTGATGGCGATCTTCACCGTGCAGGGCTCGCTGATCGGCCTCGCCGGGCTCGGCGCGGGGCTCGCGGCGGGCGTTCCGCTCGCCTTGCACATCGGCAGCGTCGCGGGGTGGATCGAACAGACGCTCGGCTTCCGGCTGTTCAACCCCAACGTGTACTTCATCAGCTACATCCCGTCGCAGGTGCGGCTGGCCGATATCGCGCTGATCGCCGTCTGCGGGCTCGCGCTCGCCGTGCTGGCGACGCTCTATCCGGCGCTGCGTGCCTCGCGTATCGGTCCCGCGGAGGCCTTGCGCTATGAATGATGCCGTGCCGGCGACGCCGGTGCTCGAGTGCCGCGCGCTGCGCAAGTGCTACCGCGAAGGGCCGCGCGAACTGGTGGTGCTCGACGGCGTGGAGCTCGGCGTCGCGCGCGGCGAGCGCGTGGCGATCGTGGGGCAGTCGGGCTCGGGCAAGAGCACGCTGCTGAACATGCTGGGCGGGCTGGACCTGCCCAGCAGCGGCGAGGTCCGCGTGGAAGGGCGCGTGATCAGCGCGCTCAGCGAGCGCGAGCGCGGGCTGTTGCGCAACCGTGCGCTCGGCTTCGTCTACCAG
>JAGPES010000353.1 GCA_018057015.1 Pseudomonadales bacterium
GGCTTGTCGGCTATCGCCTTGTGGATGTCCTCGGCAGTCGTCGCCCCTTTCGCGATTGCTTCCTCGATCAGCGCGATCAAGGATTTCTTCTTTTTCATGGATCGATCTCCCGGTTGTTGAGGAACACCCAGTCAGACTATTCCCGAACCGCCGGTGCACGCAACTGCGACAGATCAAGATTTACACGCAACAGGTTCGCGCTAAGCTGCAGCCTGTATCCCGGGCGCAGCGCACGAGGAGATGCAGCATGGATTACAAAGACGACATCGCCACCGCCGCGCAGGTGCTGGCGTTCTGGTTCACGGAACTCTCGCCCGCGCAGTGGTGGGGCAAGGACGCGGCGCTGGACCGCGCGATCGCGCAGCGCTTCGGCGCCACGCTCGCGGCGGCAAGGGCCGCGGAGCTCGTCGGCTGGCGCGACGCGGCGCCCGGGCGGCTGGCCGAGGTGATCGTGCTCGACCAGTTCTCGCGCAACATCTTTCGCGAGCGCCCGGAGAGCTTCGCCGCCGACGGCATGGCGCTCACGCTGGCGCAGGAAGCGGTGCGCGGCGGATTCGACCGGCAGCTGGCCGTGGGCGAGCGCGCCTTCCTCTACATGCCGTACATGCACAGTGAATCGGCGAGGATCCACCAGGACGCCTTGCGGCTGTTCGACCAGCCGGGCCTGGAGAACAACCTCGATTTCGAGCGCCGCCACCACGCGATCATCGCGCGCTTCGGGCGATATCCGCACCGCAATGCCATACTCGGCCGCGCATCCTCCGCCGAGGAGATCGCGTTCCTGCAGCAACCCGGGTCATCGTTCTGACATGACACACCTGCACCTCGGCTGTACCCCGTGGCAGTTCCCGCTCGCGGGCGACGCTGAATCGCTCGCGCGCCAGGCGCTGCTCGCCGAAGAGCTCGGCTACGAATCGTTCTGGCTGCCCGAGCATCACTTCGGGGCCGACGCCATTCCAGAACCGCTGATGCTGCTGGCGGCCGTGGCCGCGGCCACGCACCGCATTCGCCTTGCCACCACCAGCTACCTGCTGCCGCAGCGCCATCCGCTGCAAGCCGCCGCGCAGGTGGCGGTGCTGGACCAGCTCTCGGGCGGGCGCGTGATCCTGGGGGTGGGCCGGGGCTTCGCGCCCGAGCTGTTCGAGGCCTTCCAGTTGCAGCGCAGCGCCAAGCGCGAGCTGTTCGCCGAATGCCTGGCCGGGATGCGCGCGGCGTGGGCGGGCGCGCCCGTCGGCAGTTCCGGCGCGCGATTGCAGCCCGAACCGGTGCAGAAGCCGCACCCGCCGGTGTGGGTCGCGGCGCTGGGCCCCAAGGCGCTGGCGCAGGCCGGTTCGCTCGGGCTGCCGTATCTAGCCTCGCCGCTGGAGCCGCTGGAGGCGCTCGAGGACAACTACGCCCGGCACCGCGCCGCCTGCACCGGCGCCGGCCATCCGCTGCCCGACGCGGTGCCGGTGATGCGCACGGTGTTCGTCAGCGAAGATGCCGCGCTCGTCGCGAAGGTGCGCGAACTGCTCGGGCAGCGCATGATCGCAATGCAGCAGCAGGCCAGGGCACTCGTGCGTACCCTGCCGCGGCATCTGGACGACTGGGCCATCGTCGGCACGCCGCAGCACGTGCGCGAGACGATCGCGCGCTACCGCGAGCGCCTCGGCATCACGCACCTGATCGCGACACGGCTGCTGCTGTCGGAGGTCGACGCCACCGATTACGAGGCCTCCCTGCGCGCGCTGGCGAACCTCGCGAGCGCGCGTTAGGCGCATGCCCCCGTGGGTCCGGATTTATCCGGACAAGTGCATACCCCTGTGGGTCCGGATTTATCCGGACAAGTGCATACCCCTGTGGGTCCGGATTTATCCGGACAAGTGCATACCCCTGTGGGTCCGGATTTATCCGGACAAGGGATCGAGGTGATAACGATTACGCAGAACATGCGCGCAAACGCCTGCATGGAAAAGCCTGGGCACGATCAACTCCTCGGGCGTGATGCGGCGCGTCTCGAGGCCAGTTCCTTGGGAATCCTGATGGCCAGTGAGTTGCCGCTTTTGAATACGCGCGTGAGCATTGGGCACCACTCAGTGTCGGTATACATCCTTCCGGTGCGCGCCCTTCACGATCAGCACGACAAGTTCCTGGCCCCGGATCTCGTATATGACCCGATACCTGCCCTGGCGGATCCGATAGCGCTCCTGCGCGGAAAGCTTTTCACATCCGGGTGGCCGCGGGTTAGCGGCAAGATCGGCGATGCGCAGCAGCAGTCGGTCGAGATCGGCTGCCGGTATCGCGCGCAGATCCCTGGCGACGGAGCGCTTGAACAGCAGCTTATAGCTTCCCATGCTTTTTCAGGTCTTTCAGCAGCGCTTCGTAGGAGATTTCGGGCTCGGCGGCTCGGTCCTCGAACGCTGCAAGGTCATCGGCGTCTTCGCGCAACGCCTGACGCAGGGCCTGGTTCACGATCTCCGATATCGAGCAATGCAGATCCGCGGCCTTGATGCGCAGCGCATGGTGGATGGCCGGGTCGAAGTAAATGGTGGCGCGCTTGGTTTCTTGCATGATTGGAACCTCCGGGCACATACTGCCGTCATGACGTTATAGCGTCAATGCGACATCTCCCTGCTGTAGGAGCGGGCCATGCCCGCGACCACATATGCCGTCAGCTGGCCCTTGCCTTGTGTATCGCCATGCGATACGCTCCCGCCATGATCAGGAGCTTCCGCCACAAGGGCATCCAACGTTTCTTCGAGACTGGCTCGACGGCAGGGATTCAGGCGGTGCACGCACCGCGGCTCGCGCGCCAACTCCGGCAACTGAACGATGCCCACTCCCCGCAGGACATGAATATCCCTGGCTGGAAACTGCACCCGCTGAAGGGAGGCACCCTCAAGGGACATTGGTCTGTGTGGGTCAACGGGAATTGGCGGCTGACTTTTTTCTTCGAAGGCGAGGATGCTGTCCTGGTCGATTATCAGGACGACCACTGAAGAGGTACGAATATGGGCAAAATGCACAACCCCCCGCACCCCGGCGAAACGCTGCGCGAGGACGTGTTGCCCGCGCTGGGACTGAAGGTTTCCGAAGCGGCGACGCAACTGGGCATCAGCCGCGTCACGCTGTCGCGCGTTCTTCACGGTCGCGCGGGCATTTCGGTGGACCTGGCCCGGCGACTGGAACTCTGGCTCGGTGGCCCCGACGCCGGCCCGAGCGCGGAGAGCTGGCTGCGCGGCCAGATGGCCTATGACCTGTGGAATGCCAGCAAGGCAGGCGCAAAGTTGTCGGTAAGGCGCGCACCGATGACTGTGTGACACCGCCCTCCGGCGAGGTGCTGCTTCACGCCGCGCGCGGCGCCACCGCGCGGGCAATCTCCTTGCCGCTCTCGATCTCCGCCACGCGCAGGTCGTAGGCAGTCTGCAGGTTCAGCCAGCTCTGGGCATCGCCAACGAAATAGCGTGCGAGGCGCAAGGCCGTGTCCGCCGAGACACCCCGGCGCTCACGCACGATATCGTTGATGCGCGCAGCAGTGACGCAGAGCGCGTTCGCGAGCGCATTCGCGCTCATGCCGAGCGGCTCCAGATAGTCCTCGCGAAGGACTTCTCCCGGATGCACCGGGCGCATGCCGTTCCTGTGCATCATTGACCTCCTGGTGGTAATCGACAATCTCGACCTGTTGCGCGGCCCCGTTGCTCCACGCAAAACACGCCAAGGCTTCAGGTGCGTCGGGTAATTCCGGGGTTCCGTGTCACCGCGCATTACCACCGTGGGTGGCTAGCAAGACGATTAAAAACAGGATGATCCCGGTCATGATCACAGTATCGAGAATACCGAGGGTATGGTCTTCTTCCAGGAGGGAAGAGAACGTGTAGAAGGTAGGGAAAAGAAACAGCAATAGCAGCATATTGGATACAGTGAATTGTAGCGGCAGCTCGGGGTGAGCGGGATTCAGGAATGTTTGGTAAAGAGCGATGCAGAACAGGGTGTAGGGCAATACCAGGAACATCACCTGGGTGATTCCGCCGAACGCATTTGCCAGCGCAATGCCGTATTCCCGCTTCCTGTGTGACTGCCAGAGGATGACA
>JAGPES010000354.1 GCA_018057015.1 Pseudomonadales bacterium
TGCTCGCACCGGGCGCGCGCACCACCGCCTACACCTACCTCGGCGATCGCATCACCTGGGACATCTACTGGGACGGCACCATCGGCGCGGCGAAGAAGGACCTCGACAAGACCGCGGTGCGGCTCAACGAAAAGCTCGCGCCGCTGGGCGGCAAGGCCTATGTCTCGGTGCTCAAGGCCGTGGTCACGCAGGCAAGCTCGGCGATCCCGATCATGCCGCTCTACCTCGCGCTGCTGTTCAAGGTGATGAAGGCGCGCGGCACGCACGAGGGTTGCATCGAGCAGGTCGACGGGCTGTTTCGCACCGCGCTGCTCGCCGACAGCCCCGCGCTCGACGACGCCGGACGCCTGCGCATGGACGGCAAGGAACTCGTGCCCGAGGTGCAGCGCGAGGTCGAGCAGCTGTGGCCGCGGGTCGAGACCGGCAACATCGACGAGCTCACCGATTTTGCCGGTTACCAGCAGGAGTTCCTGCGCCTGTTCGGCTTCGGCTTCCCGGGCGTGGACTACGACGCCGAGGTCGACCCGGTGGTTCCGATCGCCAATCTCGTCACATGATCACCCTGGAGCCCGGGAAGACCAGCGAGCTCTCGGCGCGCGTGCGCCGCATCGTCGCGCCGAACCCGAGCGTGATGACGGGGCCCGGCACCAACACCTACCTGGTTGGGCGCGAGCAGGTCGCGGTGATCGACCCGGGTCCCGACGAGCGCTCGCACGTCGACGCGATCCTCGCGCAAGGCGCGGGCCGCATCGGCTGGATCCTGGTCACGCACACGCACGAGGACCATTCGCCGGCCGCGGCGACGCTCGCGCGCGAGACCGGCGCCGAGTTGTGGGGCCAGTTGGCGTCCGATGACCTGTACCAGGACCACACGTTCCGGCCCGACGTGCCTTTCACCGACGGCGCCGTGCTGGCCACGGCGGAGTTCCGCCTGCGCGCGATCCACACCCCGGGCCATGCCACGAACCACTACTGCGTGCTGCTCGAGGAAGAGGGCATGCTCATGACGGGCGATCACATCATGAACGGCTCGACCGTGGTGATCATCCCGCCCGGCGGCGACATGAAGGATTACCTCGCCTCGCTGCAGATGCTGAAGGCGTTCCCGTTGCGCCAACTGGCCCCGGGTCACGGCGAACTGATGCCCGAGCCGGTGGCGGTGATCGACGCCATCCTCGCGCATCGGCTGCAGCGCGAGTCGAAGGTGCTGCGGGCGCTGGCGACGACCGGCGGCGGCACGCTGGACGAACTGGTGCTGCATGCCTACGACGACGTGCCGAGGGCGCTGCACATGATGGCGAAGTATTCGCTGTGGGCGCACCTGATCAAGCTCGCGCGGGAGGACCGCGCTGCCGAGGGATCAGGACGCTGGACGCCCCTCGACTGAGTCGCAAGCCGGCGCCGCTTGCTCAGGACGTCTCAGCGTCCGCCGCAGCGCGCGGAAGCGCTCGCGCGTCTGCCCGTAGAGCAGCGCCTTTGCCTCGTCAGATATCTTGCCCGGCGTCGCCGCGATCTCGCTGCCGAGCGCATAGGCCCGCCGCACCGCAGGCCGTTCGCCCATCGCGTTGAACCAGCGCTGCAGGTTCGGCGTCTGCGCCAGGTCCTGGCCCTGGATTTCGTGCAGCGTGATCCAGCCCCAGCAGGCCATGTCCGCGATCGAATACTCGTTGTTGGCGATCCAGTCCTGGCCTTCGAGCTTCCAGTCGAGCAGGTCCCACAGCCGCTGGACCTCGTTGGTGTAGCGATCGATGGCATACGGGATCTTCTCGGGCGCGTAGGCGCGAAAGTGGTTGGCCTGTCCGCCCATGGGGCCGAGGCCGCCCATCTGCCACATCAGCCACTCGAGCACCTTCGCGCGGCGGTAGGTGTCGGTGGGCAGGAACCGGCCTGTTTTTTCGGCAAGGTGCAGCAGGATCGCGCCGGACTCGAAGATCGGCAGCGCGCGCCCGTCGGGCCCGTGCACGTCGTGATCGACAATGGCCGGCACGCGGTTGTTGGGGCTGACTTCGAGGAACCACGGCTCGAATTGCTGCCCGATCATGATGTTGACCGGGATTACCCTGTACGCCAGCCCGCACTCCTCGAGCATGATGCCGACCTTCCAGGTGTTCGGTGTCGGGAAGTAGTAGAAATCGATCATGGCGGCACGGCTCCGTTCAGACCGACACGAAGTGCAAGAGCGCCATCAGCACCAGGTAGAACAGTGCGAACAGCGTGGTCTGGATGCCGACGATGCGGCCGAAGCTGGCCATGTCCTGCCGGGAAAAGCCCCAGGCGTGCAGATAACGGCCGATGGTGAACGTGGCGCCACCGAAATGCAGCACCACCGCCGGGGCGCCGGCCCACTCCAGCAGGATCAGCAGCGCGAGCCCGGTGGGTACGTATTCGGTGAAATTCGCGTGCACGCGCGCGATGCGATCCGTGATGCCCGGCTCGGCCGGCGCCAGCGCGTCGCGCACGCGGTGGCGCAGCACGTTGTACGAGAGGATCAGCAACAGCAGTCCCAGCGCGGCGGCGTAGTACAGGCTGACGGGAACCCGGATCCCCGCGGGCGCGGGGGGAACTCCGCCGAGCGCGAACGACGTGCCCGCGAGCACGATGCCGCAGGCGATGCAGGCATCCGCCGCGCGCATGAAGCGCCTGAACAGCGCGATCACCGGTTCGGGCGGGCGGGGGCGGCTGGCGGCGGCGTCGCGCAGGTACGGCAGGACCTGCCCGTAGGTAAGGCGCAGGCCGGCGCCCAGGGCCAGCAGCGCGATCCCGCTCGCGACGCCGACAACGGTCAGTTCGGCCTGGTCCATGTGCACCCCTTCTTTGCAATGGTCCGGATTATCCGCCTGCGCGGTGCGGAATTCGACAGTGCCCGCCGCGGACGCGGGGCCTGAGCGCCTAGCGCCCGGCCGCCGGCGCGGTCGTGATCTGCTCCAGCCCGGGTTGCTGCAGCGCGGGGGATCCGGGCAGCACCGCGCGTGCGCGCGCCAGCAACTGCCGAGCATACGCCGTATCGCCGCGCAGCAGCGCGACGCGTGCAAGGCCGACGTATGCCTCGACGATGCGTTCCTGGCCTTGCCGTGCGGCAACGTTGCGCGGATCGATCGCCAGCACGGCGGCGAAATTTGCCGCGGCGCTGTCGGCATAAGGCTCCGAGAGGCGCAGGGCGGCGAGGGCGGCGTCGCCGCGTCGCAGCAGGTAGTCCACCTGCGTGGCGAGTCGCGCGGCGGCAGGTGAGGCGTCCGGAGCGGCCGCGGTGACGGTCCCGGGCGGCGCGGCGACGGTGGGCACCTCGGGCGCCGGCACGACGTCTTCCGTCCGTTCGGTCGCCGGCTCCGTAACGGGCGACGGGTCGTCGCTCCCGGTGGCCGTCTCGAGTTCCTGCTGCTGCGGGGTTGTGGCTTGCGGCGTCGGGTCCATCGCGACCGGGGCGGCCGGGGTGGCCGCCGGAGCCTGCGTCGGCACGATGCGCGCGGCGGCCGGCGCGGACGAGCGGATCTGCCTGCTCCCGGGCTCCAGCAGGAGCGCCGACAGCGCGAGCAGTGCCACTGCGGCGAGTGCCGGCGCGACTGCGCGCCACATGACCGATCGGCGGGGTTGCTGCGCGGTGGCGCCGGGCGACTGCTCCGTCGCGGCCGCGCTCGCCGGCAGGGGAGTCGTGCCGTCGGCAGTGATGCCGGACTCGGGCTCGAGCTCCAGTCCGACGGCGCGCAGTCGCGCGGCCAGGCGTGCGACGGAGTCCCGCTCCCCGGCCGCTGCGGATGCCGTTCGCGGACGCTCTTGCGGCGCGAGCAGCTGTTCGGCGAGGGATGCCTGCAGCAACGCCAGCTCGTCGGGCTCGAGCGGCAGCGCGGCGCAGTGGCGCGCGAGCGCGCGCTCGACGAGGAGCTGCGCCTCGGGCGTCTCTCCTTGCGTGCCCTGCGCGCCCGAGCGCGCGACTTCGGCGCAAACGCGGTCCACGATGGCGCTCTCCTGCGCCTTCACGGCGCGCAGCAGATCGATGGTGTGGGCGTGGCGCTGCGCGTCGTTCGCGACGCATGCCGCATCGAACA
>JAGPES010000355.1 GCA_018057015.1 Pseudomonadales bacterium
CAGTGACAGCGTGCGCGCCAGCAGCGCCGTGCCGCGCGCGGTGGCGCCGAGCCCCAGCACCAGCACGATCGCCGCGGTGATGCCCCACAGCAGCACGCGCAGCAGGACGAGCGGGATCCCGCGCGCGCTCACAGCGGCGGCCCCATGCTGATGTGCAGCTTGAAGCCCGAGTTCTCGCTGTCGCGCAGCGGCACCGCGAAGTCGAGGCGGACCTGGCCCACCGGCGACAGCCAGCGCAGCCCCAGCCCTGCGCTCTGGAAGAACGGGTCGGTGTCCTCGGTGAACGCGCCGCCGCCGTCCACGAACGCGGCGACGCGCCAGCGCGGCAGCACGCGCCGCGAGAGCTCGATGCTGCCCACTGCGAGATAGCGCCCACCGGTGAGCTTGCCCTCGTCGTCGCGTGGCCCGGCCGCCTCGAAATCGTAGCCGCGGATGCTGTTGTCGCCGCCGGCGTAGAAGCGCAGCGATGCCGGCAGGTTGCTGAAGCCGTCGGTGAGAATGGCGCCGAGCTCCAGGCGCGCGAGCACCGTGGTGTTGTCATCGGGCAGGCCGGCCAGCCACTTGCCGCTGCCGCGCCAGCGCAGGAAGTCCGAGGGCGAGCCCAGCACACGGTCGCTGAAGTCGATGGCGCTGAACCATGCGCTGCCGCTCAGCGGGTCCACGCCGGGGTCGATGCGCGTGCGCGAGATGCTGGTCGCGGGTAGCAGGTAGGCGACCTCCTTCTCGGCCTGGCTGGCGATGGTGTAGCGCTCCAGTTCCACGCTGGCGCCGTAGCCGAAGGACCAGTCCTCGAAGACCTTGATCGCGTGGCGCACGCCCACTGTCGCGGTGAGGCTCTCGGTGTCCTGCACGTTCTTGCCCTGCATGCCCGCGGTGAGCTCGAGGATGTCGTCCAGCGGATCGTGGTGCGGGATGCGGTAGAGGGCTTCGACCGCCTGGCGCGGCTCGGAGAATTCCGACTCGATGCGCAGCGAATGGCCGTGCTCGTTCAGCAGCGGGGTGTCGCGGTTGAAACGCAGGCGCAGCGCCGAGTCGGTGCTGAAGCCCGCGCCCAGTTCGTAGCGGCTGGTCGTGACGTCCTCGGCGAGCGCGAGCACGTCGGCGCGCGCCCCGGGTCCGGGTGTCACGCGCACCATCACCTCGCGAAAATAGCCGGTGTCGCGCAGGCGCTGCTCGAAGCGCCGCACCAGTTCGTTGTCGAAGGGCTCGCCGGCGCGAAAAGGCGCCAGCGGCCCGAGCAGCGCGTGATCGACGCGGCTGCCGGAAATCTCCACCGTACCGAAGGCGTAGCGCGCACCGCAGGCGAGGTCCAGCCGCGCCGTGGCGGTGCGCGCCGCGAGGTCGATGCGCAGCTCCGAGCGCCGGTAGTTCGCATCGAAGAAACCCAGGCGCCGGCAGCCGCGCAGCAGCTCGTCGCGAAAGCCGTCGTAGTCGGCGTGGGAGAGCGGCTTGCCCGCGGCCAGCGCGCCGGAGCGCAGCAGCTCGCGGATGGCCGGCAGCGAGGCGGCGGGCTCGTCGACCGCGATCTCGGGCGCGGCGAACACGACCCGCGGTCCGGGCTCGACGTCGATGAGCAGCCGCGGGCCGTCGCGCACCGCCTCGAAGCCCGCCTCGTAGTAGCCGAGCGGTTGCAGCGCATCGCGCACGGCGCGTTTCAGCACCCGCTGCAGCCGCGCCTCGTTTGCCGCCAGTTCGCTGTCGACCTCGCCCAGGTGTGCGCGCAGGTTCTGCCGCGCCTCCTTGTCGAGCCCGCGCACCGTGAGCTTCAGCGCTTGCGCGAGCGCTGGCGCGGGGCACAGCAGCGCCGCGCACAGCAGCGCGAGGGCGCCGAGGCGACGGGGGTCCTGCGGCTTGCGGGTGTTGGGCACGGTGTCTGGCGTCCGGGGCTGCCGTGGTGGCGCGACGGCCGATTATGCCAGTGGCGCGCCCCGAATTGAGCCGGCGACACTGCGCGGGACGATGGATTAGACTGCGCGCCCGTCCGCGCCGGCGCCCTGACGCAGGCCGTCGCCGCGGATCTTTCGAGGAACGACCGATGAACACAGCAGCGCCCGCCGCGCGGCGGCTTCCGGCGGAATGGGAGCCGCAGGACGGCATCATGCTCACCTGGCCGCACGAGCACAGCGACTGGCTGCCGTGGCTGGCCGAGGTGGAGCCGGTCTACGTGGCGATCGCGCGCGCGGTGAGTGCGCGCGAGCGCGTGCTCGTCTGTGTGCGCGACGCGGCGCACCGCGATCACGTGGCGTCGCTGCTGGCGGCGGGCGGCGTGCCGCGCGAGCGCCTGCTGCTGCACGCGGTGCCCTCCAACGATTCCTGGGCCCGCGACCACGGGCCGATCACGGTCCTCGACGGCGGCAGGCCGCGCCTGCTGGACTTCGTGTTCAATGGCTGGGGCGGCAAGTACGAGGCCGGCCTGGATGACCGCATCACGGCGGAACTGGCCCGCCAGGGCGCCTTTGGCGCCACGGTGCGCGAGGGCGTCGACTTCGTGCTCGAGGGCGGCGGCATCGAGTCCGACGGCGCCGGCACCCTGCTGACCACCTCGGCCTGCCTGCTGTCGCCCGGGCGCAACCCGGCGTTCCCGCGCGCGGCCATCGAGCGGTGCCTGGCCGAGCTGTTCGGGCTGCAACGGGTGTTGTGGCTGGAGCACGGCGCGCTCGAGGGCGACGACACCGACAGCCACATCGACACGCTGGCGCGCTTTTGCGACGAGCGCACCATCGCCTACGTGCGTTGCACCGAGCGCGACGACGCGCATTTCGCCGGGCTCGGCGCGATGGAGCGCGAACTGCGCGCGCTGCGCGACGCGCGCGGCGAGCCCTACCGCCTGGTGGCGCTGCCGTGGCCCGCGGCGAAGCATGGTCGCGACGGGCGGCGCCTGCCGGCGACCTACGCCAATTTCCTGGTGATCAACGGCGCGGTGCTGGTGCCGACCTACCGCGATCCGGCCGACGCCGTGGCGCTGGCGCAACTCGCCGCCTGCTTCCCGGGACGCGAGATCATCGCCATCGACTGCCTGCCGCTGATCCAGCAGTACGGTTCGCTGCACTGCATCACCATGCAATTGCCGGCCGGCACGCTGGCGCCGGTATAATCTTCCAGTGCCACGCCGGGCACGGTCACGACGCCGCACCACGAGGAGAGCCGCATGAATTCCAGGAGGCTGGTCGTTGCCTGCATCCAGCACGCCTGCGTGGACGGGCGCGACGCCAATCTCGCGACCAGCGCCGCGCTGGTGCGCGAGGCCGCGGCGGCCGGGGCGCGGCTGGTGCTGCTGCAGGAGCTGCACACCGGGCCGTATTTCTGCCAGGTCGAGGACGTGGCCGGTTTCGACCGTGCCGAAGCGATCCCGGGTCCCGGCTGCGACTTCCTCGGCGCGCTGGCGCGCGAGCTCGGCATCGTGCTGGTCTCCTCGCTGTTCGAGCGCCGCGCGCCGGGCCTCTACCACAACACCGCGGTCGTGTTCGAGCGCGACGGCAGCATCGCCGGGCGCTATCGCAAGATGCACATCCCCGACGACCCGGCCTACTACGAGAAGTTCTACTTCACGCCCGGCGATCTCGGCTTCACGCCGATTGACACCTCGGTGGGCCGCCTCGGCGTGCTGGTGTGCTGGGACCAGTGGTATCCGGAAGCGGCACGGCTGATGGCGCTGGCCGGCGCCGAACTGCTGCTGTACCCCACCGCGATCGGCTGGGATCCGCGCGACACGCCGGCGGAGCAGGCACGCCAGCGCGAGGCCTGGATCACCGTGCAGCGCGCGCACGCGGTCGCCAACGGCGTGCCGGTGCTGGTGAGCAACCGCGTCGGCCACGAGGCGGACCCCTCGGCGCAGGGGCCCGGCATCCTGTTCTGGGGCCACAGTTTCGTTGCCGGCCCGCAGGGCGAGTTCATCGCGCGCGCCGGCGACGGCGAGCCCCAGGTGCTGCTGGCGGAGCTCGATCTGCAGCGCAGCGAGGACGTGCGGCGCATCTGGCCGTTCCTGCGCGACCGGCGCATCGACGCCTACCAGGACCTGGTGCGGCGTTACCGCGAC